>NZ_JBMWDP010000013.1:0-78610 GCF_049545505.1 Stenotrophomonas sp. NPDC077421
ACACCTGCCCAGTACGCCGCGCAGTTGGCGACGAAGAAAGATAACATCAGCACCGGACTCTAAACCCGCTCACTACTCAAGCCGGGGGGACGTCGACGCAGGCACATCGAGCGTCCCGACCTCCACTCGCCCACACAGAGTCGAAGCGGGCCAACAGGTGCCACAGAACGGCTGGTGGTACACCCCGGTCCAAATGGGATCCCGCCGCTACTTCAAGAAGGGTGACCGCTTCCCCGAGTTGAAGGGCAGCGACTACGGCAATGTGCTTTGGATCTGGTCACCCGATCAGTCCGATCCGAAGCTATGAATGAGACTGTAAGTTCATCAAGATATTTGGAGCTCAATCCCTGGCAAAAGCGTCAAGCCACGCTGCTCTACCACTACTCGTCACTGGCGTATGTGGAAGGCCTTCTAAACAGAATTGATCTGCTCGTCTCTTTCGCTGAATCACTTTTGGAAGAACGCTCCAATCTAGATCCGGCAGGAAGAATGCTCGCGAACTGGCAGCCGATCGACACTGCTGGACACTTCTCAACGTACGCTTGCCCTGCTCTGATGGAATTCAGGGAGGGTGTTATCAAGGACATCGCCGCGCGCGCGCATCAGGTTTTTGACATCGCCGGCGAGCGCCAGTGCTCACGCATGCTGGACGAGTATGCGTACCAGATGCCTTGGGCGACTCAGGACCAGGAGGAGCAGTTCAAACATCGTGCCCAGGCTGTCTTTCACTATGCGAGCAAGATCAGCGAAATGATGAGTAGGCCGAGCTTGTGGGACGATTTCGTATTCTGGTCACTATGGCAGGAGGACGGGAAAGGGTTTTCGCACATCCCGAGATTCCGTGTTCGCTCAGACCTTTGTTGCTTCAGCGGCGACACGCCCCCGCGCACGGGCGCGTATGTCCCAGCAGATGATCCTTATGGCTCCTTGCAGTTCGGCTGGACGGGTGGACATGGTGAACTTGGCAATACCTACACGCTTAACCAATTCGGCAAGCTCGCATTGGAGCGTGTTGGCAGGGAAGGACTTTGGGAAGATGTCGACGGACTTCATCGACTGATCAGTGGCCCGGAGGGCCTCCTCCTTCGAAACATCCAACAGCGCGAAAGGTCGCGCCCCCACCTGGCACCCGCAGCTGCATCCCGGGAAAGCTTTGAGGATCGACCTTGCCGTTGGTTCTTTGTTGAGCTGATCGACGATGAGTATGAGGAGATCGACGGCACCTACGCAGGCACGTCGAGCGTCGCGACCGCCACTCGCCCACACAGAGTCGAAGCGGGCCGACAGGTGCCACAGAACGGCTGGTGGTACACCCCGGCCCAAATGGGATCCCGCCGCTACTTCAAGAAGGATGACCGCTTCCCCGAGTTGAAGGGCAGCGACTACGGCAATGTGCTTTGGATCTGGTCGCCCGATCAGTCCGACCCCAAGCTCTGAGCGCGATCATGGGTTCAGGCGCAAATCTGGTGCTCAATCTGTGACACAGGCGTCAGGCCACGCTGCTCTGTCGCTTCGCCTCCCTCCCTTGCCTCAAGGGTCTGCTGGAGCAGATCAATCAGCTGATCGGGTTCTCATGGCCGGCGTATGACAGCCGCTTGTGTCGAGATTGCGTTGCCAACGATGAACCTGGTGCATTGCGGGATACTCGCAATAGCTTTCAGATCGATACCACGGGAGTTTGATCCATGTCCCGAGCATTTTTACTATTTGCCCCCTTTCTCCTGTCAGCCAGTACGTGCTCCGCCGCTGCAGACACGCAGACGTTGCAGGAGCATTGCACAAGTACAGCGGCTGACGACCTGGTTGTGATTGGGATATCTGCGCAAGGGCATGAAAAAGTCAGCGCTTGCCCGCCCGGAGTGGACAGTGGCTGCATCTACGGCCTGACAGTTGGTCAAACCTACAGCGCTGGCACGCCGGACCTCAACGCCGACGGTCAACCAGACCAACTCGTGAGGCATTTCGGCTCGAACTACGGGGACATCGACGTAGTGCACTACCTTGGATTCGTGCAATGCGGAGATGGCACGGCCATCAAAGTGCTTGAAGGGCAGTTCAAGGATGTCATCGCACCAATCATCATCACGGAACCGTGGCCCGATCTGACGGCCACGCGTGGATGTGCAGCGCCCGGGCACGAAGAAGACCCGCCGCAGGAAGTCAAACTCAGCTTTAATCCGGAAACCTATCGCTATGAGGAAGCCCCGAAGCTGGATCCCGCTTCCGCATGCACACACTCCCCCTGAGCGAATCGAGCGGCTCCTCGATCGGGCTGTTGTTTGCGGTGGTCATGGCGTGGTCCCGATGCATGGCGGGCATGGCTGCACCAAGGCAGCGTGTGCGGCAATCCAACCTCGGCCTGAAAGGGTTCATCAGGCATCCGACGATGGTCCCAATCACCGGACAGCTCTCCCACACAGACAGCGGCGGGCGGTCCCTCCGACCGACCGCCGCTCCGGCCTTCCCTGGCCGCTGTTGGTGATCCTCAGGCCGCGCGTTCGGCGTTGAACTGCTCTTCCTCGGTCGAACCGCTCAGGGCGGTCGTCGAGGACTGGCCCTGCTGGATCGCCTGGGTGACGGCATCGAAGTAGCCGGTACCGACCTCGCGCTGGTGCTTGACCGCCGTGAAGCCGCGGTCGGCGGCGGCGAACTCGGCTTCCTGCAGTTCCACGAAGGCGCTCATCTGGCGGCGGGCGTAGCCGTGCGCCAGGTTGAACATAGAGTAGTTCAGGGCGTGGAAGCCGGCCAGGGTGATGAACTGGAACTTGTAGCCGTAGGTCGCGATCTCCTTCTGGAAGCTCGCGATGGTGGCGTCGTCCAGATTCTTCTTCCAGTTGAAGCTGGGCGAGCAGTTGTAGGCCAGCAGCTTGCCGGGGAACTTTGCGTGGATCGCCTCGGCGAAGCGGCGCGCGAATTCCAGGTCCGGTTTGCCGGTTTCGCACCAGATCAGGTCGGCGTACGGGGCGTAGGCGAGGCCGCGGCTGATCGCCTGGTCCAGGCCGTTGCGGGTCTTGTAGAAGCCTTCCACGGTGCGCTCGCCCGTGGCGAACGGCTGGTCGTTGGCGTCGATGTCGCTGGTCAGCAGGTCGGCCGCCTCGGCGTCGGTGCGCGCCACCAGCAGGGTGGGCACGCCGAGCACGTCAGCCGCCAGGCGCGCGGCGTTCAATTTCTCGATCGCCTCGCGGGTCGGCACCAGCACCTTGCCGCCCATGTGGCCGCACTTCTTCACCGAGGCCAGCTGGTCCTCGAAATGCACGCCGGCGGCGCCGGCTTCGATCATCGCCTTCATCAGTTCGAAGGCGTTGAGCACACCGCCGAAGCCGGCCTCGGCGTCGGCCACGATCGGCTGCAGGAAGTCGATCTCGTCCTTGCCTTCGGCGTGGTGCAGCTGGTCGGCGCGCAGCAGGGTGTTGTTGATGCGCTTGACCACTGCCGGCACCGAATCGGCCGGGTACAGCGACTGGTCCGGGTACATCTGGCCGGCCAGGTTGGCGTCGGCGGCCACCTGCCAGCCGGACAGGTAGATCGCGTTGAGCCCGGCCTTGACCTGCTGCATGGCCTGGTTGCCGGTCAGCGCGCCGAGCGCGTTGACGAAGTCCTTTTCATGCAGGTACTTCCACAGCTTCTCAGCGCCCAGCCGGGCCAGCGAGTGCTCCACGTGCACGGTGCCGCGCAGGCGGACCACGTCGGCGGCGCTGTAGTTGCGCTGGATGCCGGCCCAGCGCGGGTCGGTGTTCCATTCGTGCTGGATCTGTTCGGCGGTGGGCAGCTTGCTCATGTCGGTTCTCCAGGGGGCATTGGGGCAGCGGGGCAGAGCCCCGCTCTACGGGTATGTGGCAGCGGGGCAGAACCCCGCTCTACGGGGATGGGTCAATCGATGCGGTCGTAGGCGGGCAGGGTCAGGAAGTCGGTGAGTTCGTCGCGGCGGCTGAGGTCGGCCAGCAGGGCGATGGCTTCTTCGATGCGCGATGCGCCGGGCAGCGCGCTGCGGTCGCCAAGGCGCGCGGGCAGCTGGGCCAGTGCGGCGTCGAGCAGCGCCAGGTCGATGGCGGTACCGTCGTCCAGGTGCTGTCCGCCGGTATGCAGCCACTGCCACAACTGGCTGCGGCTGATCTCGGCAGTGGCCGCGTCCTCCATAAGGTGGTGGATCGGCACGCAGCCGTTGCCATCCAGCCAGGCCGCCAGGTAGCGCACACACACGTCCACGTTGCCCTCGAAGCCGGCGCGGGTGATGGTGCCGGTCGGGGTGGCGATCAAAGCGTCGCGATCCACCTGCACATCGCGGCGCAGCACCTGGTGCTGGTTTGGCCCGGGCATGTGCGCATCGAAGATCGCCTGGGCCACCGGAATCAGCGCCGGATGCGCGACCCAGGTGCCGTCGTGGCCAGCGCTCACTTCGCGCAGCTTGTCCGCGCGCACCCTTGCCATCGCCTGCTCGTTGGCGGCCGGATCGTGATTGATCGGAATCTGCGCGGCCATGCCGCCCATCGCGTGTGCGCCACGGCGATGGCAGGTCTGGATCAGCAGTTCCGAGTACGCCTTCAGGAACGGCTGGGTCATGGTCACCTGGCCGCGCTCGGGCAGCACCTTGTCGCGATGGCGGCGGAAGGTCTTGATGTAGGAAAAGATGTAGTCCCAACGCCCGCAGTTCAGGCCGACGATGCGGTCGCGCAGCGCATGCAGGATCTCGTCCATCTCGAACACTGCCGGCAGCGTCTCAATCAGCACGGTCACCTTGATCTGGCCGTGCGGCAGGCCGAGCATGCCCTCGATGTGCGACAGCGCGGTTTCCCACAGCGCGGCCTCTTCCATGCTCTGCAGCTTGGGCAGGTAGAAGTACGGGCCGCGCTGGCGGCACATCAGGGTGCGGGCGTTGTGGTACGCGAACACGGCCGCATCGAACAGGCCACCGGCCAGCGGCTGGCCGTCGATGCGCACGTGCTTTTCGTCCAGGTGCCAGCCGCGCGGGCGCACGATCAGCACGGCCTGCTCGTTCAACGGGCGCAGCGCGTACTGCTTGCCGTTGGGCGCGGTATGGGTGAGGTCGCCCCGCACGGCGCCGATCAGCGCCTGCTGGCCCGCCAGCAGGTTGCGCCAGGCCGGGGCGGTGGAATCCTCGAAGTCGGCCATGAACACCTTGGCGCCGGAGTTCAGCGCGTTGATGACCATCTTCGGGTCGGTCGGGCCGGTGATCTCGACGCGACGGTCCTGCAGGGCATCCGGAATGGGCGCCACGGTCCAGTCGTCGGCGCGGATGGCGGCGGTATCCGTCCGGAAGTCGGGCAACCCACCGCCGTCGAAGAAGGCCTGGCGCGCCTGGCGTGCCTGCAGCCTGCGCTGGCGCTCGGGCTCGACCGCACGGTGCAGCGACACCAGCAGCGCCAGTACCCCCGCCGGCAGCAGCGCGGACTGGCCGGCGAGCTGGGTGGTGAGGGCGATGCCCGGCGTGGCCGGGGCGTCGGCAGGGGTGGGCTGGGCGGTGGCGTAAGCGACGGCGGACATGGACGACTCCTGCGGTGCGGTAGGGCTACACCGTGCGCCGACGTATCGATATTTGACAAAGCAGTTATTGCAATGCTTTACATAAGTTGTGCTTATACTCGTTACGCCATGCCCACACAGAGCCCCCCAAGTCCCCGGTTTTCCTACAAATCCGACCGGCTGAAACCGCTTCGGGCGTTCTGCCAGACGGTCCGTCTCGGCTCGGTCTCACGGGCAGCCGAGGCGCTGTTTGTGAGCCAGCCAGCCATCAGCCAGCAGTTGCAGGCGCTGGAACGGGAACTGGGGGTGGGTCTGTTCGAGCGCAGCGGGCGCCGGCTGGTGCCCAGCCGTGAAGGCCAGCTGCTGTATGAAATGGCCCAGCCGCTGGTGGAGAACCTGGATGGGCTGGAGGCCAGCTTCCGCGACAAGGTGAAGGGGCTGGACGCCGGCGAGCTCAACATCGCCGCCAACAGTTCGACCATCCTGTACCTGCTGCCGCGCATCGTGGAGCGCTTCCGCCAGCGCCATCCGGATGTGCGGCTGACCCTGCACAACGCGATCAGCGCCGACGGCACCGACCTGCTGCGTAGCGATGCGGCCGACCTGGCGGTGGGCTCGATGACCGACGTGCCGGCCGACCTGAGCTACGCCCCGGCCTACCGCTTCGAGCAGGTGCTGATCACCCCACCCGCGCATCCGCTGGCCACCCTGCCCGAGCTGACCCTGGCCGCGATCTCGGCCTACCCGCTGGTGCTGCCGCCGAAGCGCCAGATCACCTACCGCCTGGTGGACCAGGTGTTCCAGCGGCAGCGCGTTCCCTATACGGTGGCGCTGGAAGTGGGCGGCTGGGAGGTGATCAAGCAGTACGTGGCGATGGGCATGGGCATCTCGATCGTACCGGCGCTGTGCCTCAACGATGCCGACCGCGACCGCCTGGCCACCCGCTCGATGAGCGCCTGGTTCCCCGAGCGCAGCTACGGGGTGATCGTGCGCCGCGGGCGGTTCCTGTCGTCGCAGGCGCGCGCCTTCATCGAGCTGATCCAGCCGGACCTGTTCAGTCCGCGCAGCTATGATGAAAGCGGTCACTCCGAACGCTGACGCGCCTGCCATGTCGATCGAACTGCGCCACCTGCGCTATTTTCTGGCGGTGGCCGATACCCTTCACTTCGGCCGCGCCGCCGAGCGGCTGGGGATGTCGCAGCCACCGCTCAGCCAGCAGATCCGTCAGTTGGAAACGCTGCTGGGCGCGCGCCTGTTCCTGCGCACCAACCGCCGCGTGGAACTCACCGATGCCGGGCGCGTGCTGCAGGAGCAGGCCGGCGCGGTGCTGGCGCGGATGGACAAGGCAGTCGACCTCACCCAGCGCGCGCAGCGCGGCGAAACCGGCGAACTGCGCATCGGGCTGACCCGCGCCACGCCGCTGTCCACGCAGATTCCACGGGCGATCTTCGCTTACCGCCAGCAGTTTCCGCAGGTTCAGTTGAAGCTGCGCGAGATGAACACCCTCCAGCAGATCGATGCGCTGATGGCCGGCGAGCTGGATGTCGGGCTGATCCGCAAACGTGCGCTGCCGGCACCGTTGATGTCGCGCCGGTTGTTCAGCGATCCACTGGCGCTGGTGGTGCACGACCAGCACCCGCTGCTGCGCGGTCTGCCCGCCGATGCGGCAGTGGCGTTGCGGCTGTTCGCGCATGAGCCGTTCGTGGGCTTCCTGCGCGAGGTCGGTGCCGGCATCCATGATCATGTCATCGCGCTGTGCCGCAGCGCCGGATTCACGCCACGCATCGTGCAGGAGGCCGGCGAGGCTTCGACGCTGATCAGCCTGGCCGCGTCGGGACTGGGCGTTACGGTGTTGCCGGCCTCGTGCAGTCACATTCAGGTGGACGGTGCGCGCTTCGTCGCGCTCAGCGATCGCGCGGCGAGTTCGGAAGTCCACGTGGCCTGCCGGCGCGGTACGGCATCACCGTTGATCGCGCACTTCACCCGGCTGCTGCAGGACGTCAGCGGCTGAGCGCGAGCTCGCCGGTGGCCGGTTGCGTACGGCGTCCCAGGCGCCAGGCGACGGCAGCGCCGGCCACGGTCAGCACGCCGACGAAGCCGCACACGCCGAGCCAGTCCCAGTGCGTGTAGAACACCCCGCCGAGTACGCCGGCCACGCTGGAGCCGAGGTAGTAGGCGAACAGGTACAGCGCCGATGCGTCGGCGCGCATCGCACCGGCGCGGCTGCCGACCCAGCTGCTGGCCACCGAGTGCCCGCCGAAGAAGCCGAAGGTCACCAGCGCGATGCCGGCGGCCATGCAGCCCAGCCACGGCAGCGCCAGCAGCGCGATGCCCAGCGCGATCAGGCCATAGCAGATGCCCAGGACGCGGCTGCGCCCGTAGCGGTTGGCCTGCTGCCCCATCCATGCCGAGCTGAAGGTGCCCACCAGGTAGACGCTGAAGATCAGGCCCACCACGGTCTGGCTGAGGCCATACGGGGGCGCCATCAGGTGGTAGCCGAGGTAGTTGTAGAGGGTGACGAACACCCCCATCAGCACGAAGGCGGTGGCGAACAGCAACGGCAGGCCGGGGTCGGCAAACAGGCTGCGCCAGCGCGCCGGCAGTTCACGCAGGCCGCTGCGGCGGCTCTGGAAATGGCGCGACGGCGGCAGTTGGACCCACAGCAGCAGCGTGCTCGCCACCGCGATCAACGAGACCACGCCGATGCCCCAGCGCCAGCCCCAGTGGTCGGCGACGATGCCGGCGATGAGGCGCCCGCTCATGCCGCCGATGGCGTTGCCGCCGATGTACAGGCCCATCGCCAGGCCGAGCGCGCGGCTGTCCATTTCTTCGGCGAGGTAGGTCATGCCCACCGCCGGTACGCCGCTCAGCGCGATGCCGAGCAGCGTGCGCAGCACCAGGAGGGTGGACCAGTCATCCACCATCGCCGTGGCAACGGACAACACGCTGGACGCCAGCAGCGCGGCAACCATCACACCGCGCCGGCCGATGCGGTCGGAGATCAACCCGGCAATCAGCATCGACACCGCCAGCAGGCCGGTGCTGAGCGACAGCGCCAGCGCGCTGCTGGCCGCCGACACGCCGAAGTGGCGGCTGAACTCGGGCAGCAGCGGCTGCACGGTGTAGAGCAGACCGAAGGTGGAGAAGCCCGCCAGGAACAGGGCGGCAGCCGTGCGCCGGAACGCCGGCGTGCCCTGCACGATGTGGGAGGTGGGCGTCAGGGCTGCGGTGTCGCCGTTCATTGCGTCAGGGCCCAGGGGGCGGGCCGGTGCGTAAGAGTCAGCGGTCAGGATAGGCAGCCGTTACAGGACGATCCATAACCTGAAATGTCTAGATTGAGACGTTTCGGATATCAATACAGATACCGGTCGGGTCACCACCGGCGAGGGTGACCCGCGCCGGTGCAATGCGCCGCTTACAGCGCCTGCCAGGTGAACCCGTCGCCGCGCCGCCAGTACACGTGCGAGGCCTTGCCGTACAGCGCCGAGGCCTCGACCAGGCCGAAGAAGCGGCCATCCAGGCTGTTGCCGCGGTGGTCGCCCAGCATCAGCACCTTGCCGGCCGGCACGGTCAGCCCGGCGATGTCGGGGCCGCCGCCCTGGCCAAGATCGAGCTGGGCCAGATGGGTACCGAAGTCCTCGACCTCGCCCTGGCTGGCGTCGGCCAGCGGGCGGCCGTTGATGGTCAGATGGCCATCGCGCAGGTCGACCCGGTCGCCGCCCACGGCAGCGATGCGCTTGATCAGACGGACGCCATCGCGCGGCGAATCGAACACGGCCACATCGCCGCGCTGCGGGGTGCCGGTGGCCATCAGCTCCAGTCCGGTGAAGGGCAGGCGCAGGCCATAGGCGCGCATGTCCACCACCACGCGATCGCCGGGCATCAGCGTGTGCTGCATCGAACCGCTGGGCACCTGATAGTGGTTGGCCAGGGTGTCGCGCGCAGCGGCGAGCAGGCCCAGCATCACCAGCAGCGGCAGCGCTTCCTTCTTCAGCCAATGCAGTACGCGGTTGTGTCCTGCGGCGGGGCGGGCAGCGTGGGTATCCATGTCAGCGCTCGGTGAGGGGTGGCGGTGTGACCGTGGTGGCGGCCGGCAAGTTCCCGGGCGCCCGACGGAAAGCTACGCGGTATTTACGCCGCCGCTGCGGCCGTGGCATGGCGGTTTTACGGCCTGCGGCCGCATCGTGACCCCACCGCGCCGCAGGGCGCTCCAACGAGGTGTTCCATGACCATCCTGCTGATCCGGCACACGCCGCCGAGCGCGGCGCCGGATGCCGCGCCGCTGCCTGCCCGGGTCGCCGGGCACCGCCTGGCCTGCCATGACTGCGACTCGCTGCCGGCGCTGGTGCGCTGCCTGCAGGCCGCACGACGCAGCCGCCCGGCCTGGGTGCTGATCGCAACCACCGCCGTGGCGGCTCCGCAGTGGGCCCGGTACGGCGCAGCGGTGCGCGCGGCGCTGGACGCGCTGCCGGCGCCGTACATCGAGATGGCCAGCAAGGACGATGACGCGCTTGATGACCGCCTGCATCCGCAGCATGCGCCGGCTGCACGGGTGGTGTGTGGCCGCAGCCGCGAGGAAGCCTGCCAGCTGTCACTGGCGATCGCCGCACGACGCCTGCAGCCCGCCGTGGGGAGTGCCTGAGCCATGTCGATTTTCATCATCCGTGGCCCGGAAGCCAGTGGCGCGCTGATCCGCACGGCGGTGCCGCTGCCGGCGCCGGTGCTCAAATCGCTGGTGCACCGCGCGATCGACGCCGGTACCACCGTGGCGATCCGCGCCTGCGGGTCGGAACAGGAACTGCTGGACGCCCTGCGCGTGGCCGACCACAGCCGGGGCGAGGTCACACTGCTCGACCCGGGTGCGTGCGTGGGCAGCGTGCGCCTGCAGCGGCTGCTGCCGCACCTGCGCAACCCGTACGTGGAAGTCCATGACGATGACGCCCGCACGCCGGAAGCCTGCCTGCCGGCCGATGCCGGCCAGCGTATCGGCGTGGCGCACGGCTACTGCGCGCAGAGCTACGTGCACGCACTGGAGATCGCGCTGGATCACCTGGGCTGCAGCGAGCTGCGCGAAGGCGTGCACGTGGGAACGTGATTGCGCGATGGTGATGCCGGATGTACGAACGGCAGGGTTTCCCCTGCCGTTCGACGTGCGCTGCCTACCGGATCACTTCAGGCCGCGGTTGACCAGCAGCGGTTCGACCGACGGGTCCTTGCCGCGGAATTCGCGGTAGAGGTCGGCCAGTTCGACGCTGTTGCCGCGCGAGAGGATCTTGTCGCGGAACACCTGGCCGTTTTCCGGGGTCAGGCCGCCATGTTCCTTGAACCACTCGAAGGTGTCATGGTCGAGCACTTCGGCCCAGAAGTAGGCGTAGTAGCCGGCCGAATAGCCGCCGCCCCAGATGTGGTCGAAGTAGGTGGTGCGGTAGCGCGGCGGCACCTGCGCCAGGTCAACCTTGTACTTCTTCAGCGCGGCCGCTTCAAACGGCGCCACGTCCTGCAGCGGCGCGTCGGCCGGCTGGGTGTGCCAGGCCAGGTCGAGCAGCGCGGCCGAGAGGTACTCGGTGGTCGCGTAGCCCTGGTTGAAGGTGCGTGCCTTGAGGATCTTGTCGACCAGGGCCTGCGGCATCGGTTCGCCGGTCTTGTAGTTCTTGGCGTAGTTGGCGAACACCTTGGGGTCCAGCGCCCAGTGCTCGTTGAACTGCGAGGGGAACTCGACGAAGTCGCGCGAGGTGCTGGTGCCGGCAATGGACGGGTACTTCACCTTCGAGAACATGCCGTGCAGCGCATGGCCGAACTCGTGGAACATCGTGGTCACGTCATCGAAGCTGAGCAGCGCGGGCTGGCCGGCGGCGGGCTTGGTGAAGTTGCACACGTTGTAGACCACCGGCTTGGCGCCGGTCAGACCGTCCTGCTCGACGAACACGTCCATCCAGGCGCCACCGGACTTGCTGTCGCGCTTGAAGTAATCGGTGTAGAACAGCGCCAGCGAGGTGCCATCCTTGTCGAACACCTCATAGACCTTCATGTCCGGGTGGTAGGTCGGGATGTCGGTGCGCGGCTTGAAGGTGATGCCGTAGAGCTGGGTGGCGGCGTAGAAGACGCCGTTCTGCAGCACGTTGTCCATTTCGAAGTACGGCTTGATCTGCGACTCGTCCAGATCGTACTGGGCCTTGCGTACCTGTTCGGCGTAGAAGTCCCAGTCCGAGGCGGCGAGTTTGAACCCGCCCTTCTGTGCGTCGATGACCTTCTGCATTTCGGCGATTTCGCCGCGTGCCTTGGCGGTGGCGGCCGGCACGGTGTCGGTCAGCAGCTTGAGCGCGGCGGCCGGGGTCTTGGCCATCTGGTCGGCCAGGCTGTAGGCGGCGTAGTTGTCAAAGCCAAGCAGCTTGGCCTTCTGCGCACGCAGCTGGGCCAGGCGCTGCACGGTCTGCCGGGTGTCGTTGGCATCGCCCTTCTCGGCGCGGGTTTCCGACGCCTTGAGCACGGCGGCGCGCTGGTCGCGGTCGCTCAGCGAGGCCAGCACCGGCTGCTGGGTGGTGTTCTGCAGCGGCAGCACGTACTTGCCGTCCAGCTTGCGGTCCTTGGCGTCGGCGGCGGCGGTGTTGATCGCATCCTCGTCCAGGCCGGCCAGCTTGGCCTTGTCATCGACGACCACGGCACCGGCGGCGGTCGCGGCGACCAGTCGGGTGTGGAACTGCGTGGCCAGCGTGGTTTCTTCCACGTTGAGCTTGCGCAGGGAGGCCTTGTCGGCATCGTTGAGCTGCGCGCCGGCGCGGACGAATTCCTGGTAATCACGCTCGACCAGGCGCTTCTGCACCGGGTCCAGGCCAAGGGCGTCGCGCTGGTCGTACACAGTCTTGATGCGGGCAAACAGCTTCGGGTCGAGGTTGATCTCGTCCTGGTGCTCGGCCAGCCTGGGCGCCACTTCTTCCTGGATCTTCTGGCGCGCGTCGTTGGTATCGGCCTGGACCAGGCCGAAGAAGATGCGCGACACGCGGTTCAGGGTTTCGCCGCTGCGCTCCAGCGCTTCGATGGTGTTGTCGAAGGTGGCCGGCTCGGGGTTGTCGGCGATCCTGCGGACCTCGGCCAGGTGCTGCTTCATGCCTTCATTGAAGGCCGGCAGGTAGTCGCTGTCCTTGATCCTGTCGAATGGCGGCGCCTGGAACGGCAGCGTGCTGGCGCTCAACAGGGGATTGGTGGAGGCCTCGGCCGGCGGCTGCGCGGCGGGGCTCTGGGTATCGGTCACGGGGGTGGACTCCTTGCCGGAACAAGCCGCCAGCGCCAGGCTGATGGCAGCGGCCAAAACTACGGTACGCGACATGAAACGGGCTCCTTGGAAGGGGGTGCGGCGGCGGACAACCACAGCCGATCACCCTACTCCGATTGCCCGTGGGCAGCATGTGCCGGACGTGGCGTCTGGCTGTGCCCGCCCCGGCACCCGCGCGGGCGGGGCCGGGCGGCGCTCAGACGGTGCCGCGGTTCTTGCCCTGCCAGGGGCGGTAGTACTCACGGATGGCCGCCATGTCGGCGGCATCGTCGCCGCTGGAGTAGAACAGCGGGCCGATCCCGATGGTCTTCTCGGGGTAGTGGAAGTACGCGGCCAGCACCGGCACGTCGGCCATCCGCGCGATCTTCAGGAAGCCGGCCTTCCAGTGGGTCACCGCCTTGCGGGTGCCTTCGGGGGTGATGGCGTACCACATGCGCTCGGAGCCCTTGATCAGGCTGACGGCCTGCTCGACAGTACCCTGCGGCGAACTGCGGTCCAGCGGAATCACGCCAAGGGCACGCAGCAGCGGTGACAGCGGCCACCAGAACAGCGAGGCCTTGCCGAGCACTTTGACCTGCATGCCCAGCGCGATCTTGGCGGCCATGCCCCAGAACCCGTCCCAGTTGGAGGAATGCGGGGCCACGATGAAGACCAGCTTGGGCAGGTCCGGGAAGGTGCCGACCACTTTCCAGCCGCCCAGGCGCAGCGTGCAGCGGGCCAGCCAGCGCAGGAAGCGGTTGGGTTTGACCTGCGGCATGTTGGGCGGAACGGCCGGCAACAGCGGACTTCGGTTGTTCAAGCGATCACTCCCAATTGCGTGTGGTGCGCCCGCGCTTGATCTGCGCGCGGCCCTTTTTTTCATCCAGGCGACGCAGCTTCGCGCCGTACGAGGGCTTGGTGGCCACCCGTGGCTTGGGCACGCTGAGGCTGGCCTGGATGAAGGCGGCCAGGCGCTCGCGCGCGTCCTCGCGGTTGCGGTCCTGGGTGCGGAAACGCTGGGCGTCGATGACCAGCACGCCCTCGCCGGTCATGCGCCGGTCACGCCGGGCCAGCAGGCGCGTGCGCAGCGGTTCGGGCAGGGACGGCGAGTTGGCCACGTCGAAGCGCAGTTCCACCGCGGTGGAGACCTTGTTGACGTTCTGCCCACCGGCCCCGCTGGCGCGCACGAAACGCTCGACGATCTCCGTATCCGGAATCGACAAGTGCGCGCTGACGGTGATCGGCCCGGTTCCCATGCGCCGCATTGTAAGGGGGGCACCGCCTGCGGGGCGACTGCAACATCTCCGATGAGGCCGATAACGTCCTCAAACTACCGCCTGATGACGGCCTGGGAGGTATGCTCCGGGTTCCATGCACTGCAGGATGCCCCGCACATGCTTTCGATCCATCCGCCGGCCCGTCGTGGCCTGACCCGTTTCGCCCTGGCCGTGGTGCTGGGGCTGGCTGCGATTGGCCCGGCCATCGCCGCGCCCCCGTCGGACGCCGACATCAACCGCCTGCTGGCCGCCTCGCGCGCGCAGAGCATGCTCGACACCATGTTGCCGCAGATCGAGGCGATGCAGCGCCAGCAGTTCGTCCAGGTGGCCTCGCAGCGCCAGCTCGACGAAGCGCAGCAGGCGCAGCTGCGGCGGATCGAACAGCGCACCAACCAGACCATCCGCCAGGCGCTGTCGTGGCAGCAGCTGCGGCCGATGTACGTGGACCTGTACAAGAAGACCTTCAGCAAGGAAGACGTGCTGGCGATGGCCGAGTTCTACGAGAGCTCGGCCGGGCAGAGCCTGCTCGACAAGACGCCGGCGCTGATGCAGAACGTGATGGTCGCCGTCCAGGACAAGATGCAGCCGCTGTTCGTGGACCTGCAGAAGGACCTGGAAGCGATCGTCAACGAAGAGACGGCCGCACCGAAGTCGCGGTAACGCGGTGGTGGGGCAGCCCGGCAGAGCCCGGCTTTACGGGCGAGACGCAGCCGGGCAGAGCCCGGCTCTACGGGGCGGTGTGCCAGCCGAACAGGTCCATTGCCTTGCGGAATTCGCCATCGACCGGGGCGCTGACGTCCATTGCGGTGCCATCCAGATGCGGGAAGCGCAGGCGCTCGGCGTGCAGCAGCATCCGGTGGATGCCCTGCATGCGGAAGCTGCGGTTGTGGCGACCATCCCCGTGGCTGGTGTCGCCGATCAGGTGATGCGACAGGTGCTTGAGATGCCGGCGGATCTGGCGGAAGCGCCCGGTCTGCGGCTGGCAGCGCAGCAGCGCATAGCGTGAGGTCTCGAACTCGCCGACCGGCACCGCGATCTCGCCCACGGCCACACGCTGGAAATGGGTGATGGCCTGCTTTTTGACCGGTTTGCCCGGGCCGCCGTCCAGGTCGTGGTCGACCGTGAAGGCATCCTCGGCCGGCCAGCCGCGGCAGATCGCCAGGTAGTCCTTGTCCACGTCGCCGCCCATCAGCGACTTGCCGAGCGCACTGGCGCTCTCGCGGTCGAAGGCGAGCAGCAGGCAGCCGCTGGTGGCACGGTCGAGGCGGTGCACGAGGAAGATCGGCTTGCCGAGCTGCTCACGCAGGCGGTCGGCGAGAAAATCGTCTTCGCCGCGGGCCAGCTTGCTGTCGTGGACCATGAGCCCGGCAGGCTTGTTGACCACCGCAAGGCGGTCGTCCAGATGCAGCAGCTGCAGGGGGGCGGTATCGAGGGCGGTATCGGTGTCGTTCACCGACCGATTATCCCCGTCGCGCGCCTGAATCGCCATCAACGGCGATTCAGGCGGTGCGCTGCGCGCCGGTCAGCGCCGCCACCAGGCACTGGCCAGCGAGAACAGGCCCGCCGCGCCGCTCACCCAGCTCCATACCGGTGCATCGCCGAAATACCAGCCACCAGGCTGCATGCCATACAGCACGGCAGCGACGATCAGCAGGCCGACGCCGGCAATCGCAGCCACCGCACGCTTCTGCAGCTTCTGCAGGTTGCTGTTCAAGGCCACCAGGTCCTGCGAACGCATCGACAGTTCGTGCCCGCCTTCGACCTGCTGCTTCAGCCAGGCATGCACCAGACGCGGCATGTCCGGGGTGTGGGTCATGATTTCCGGCAGGCGCTTGCGCAGTTCCTTCATCACCCGGCGCGGGCTGTAGCGCTCGCGCAGGATGCGTTCGAGCACGGGTCGCGCCACTGCCCAGATGTCCAGCTGCGGGTCGAGCTGGCGGCCCACGCCTTCGATGTTGAGCAGGGTTTTCTGCAGCAGGATCAGCTGCGGCTGCAGGGTGAGCTGGTAGCGCTGGGCGACGCGGAACAGCTTCATCAGCACTTCGGCCAGCGAGATCTGCGACAGCGGGCGGGTGAAGTACGGCTCGCATACCGAGCGCGCGGCCGCTTCCAGCTCGTCGATGCGCACGTTGTTGGGCATCCAGCCGGCTTCGACGTGAAGCTCGGCCATGCGCCGGTAGTCCTTGTTGAAGATGGCCATGAAGTTCTCGGCCAGGTAGTACTGATCTTCCTGCGAGAGCTGTCCCATGATGCCGAAGTCCAGCGCGATGAAGCGCGGGTTGTCGCGGCGTGCCGGATCCAGGTCGACCCAGATGTTGCCGGCATGCGCATCGGCGTGGAAGAAGTTGTCGCGGAACACCTGGGTGTAGAACACCCGCACGCCCTTGGCGGCCAGCGCCCTGCGGTCGATGCCGGCCTTGTCCAGCGCAGCGATGTCGTCGGACGGAATGCCCCAGACGCGCTCCAGGGTCAGCGCGCGCTCGGCGGTGTGGCTCCAGATGACCTCGGGCACGTACAGGTCGTCCGAGTCGATCCAGTTGCGGCGCAGGACGCTGGCGTTGGCGCCTTCGCGCTGCAGGTCCAGCTCGGCGGCCAGGGTGTTCTCCACCTCGGCCACCACTTCGCGCGGGCGGATCCTGTCGGCGCGCGGGTGGGTGCGCTCGACCAGTGCGGCGGCCGATTTCAGCAGCGCGATGTCGGCGTCGATCTGCTTTTCGATGTCCGGGCGCAGCACCTTGACCACCACCTGGCGGCCATCGGCCAGCGTGGCTGCGTGCACCTGCGCGATCGAGGCCGAGGCCAGCGGCTGCAGATCGAAGCTGGCGAACGCCTCGCTGACCGGACGGCCAAGCGCCGCCTCCACGATGCGCTGGGCGGTATCGCCGTCGAAGGGTTTGACCCGGTCCTGCAGCAGGGTCAGTTCGTTGGCCACGTCGGCCGGGATCAGGTCGCGGCGGGTGGACAGGATCTGCCCGAACTTGACGAAGATCGGCCCCAGGTCCTGCAGCGCCAGGCGCAGCCGCGCACCGCGCGACTGTGCGGCGATGTCGGCCGAGGCGCGCGGCACGAACGGCTTGGCCAGGCGCAGCCAGCGCTCGGCCGGGGTGCCGTCGAGCAGGTCGTCGAGGCGGTAGCGCAGCAGCACCCGGCCGATCCGGCTGGCGCGGAACATCGCCTTCATGCGCGCACCTGGCGCTGGCGTACGCGCTGCACGCGCACGGTCAAACGTTCCACATCGTCGCGCAGCACATCCACGTCGTCGTGGAAGGCCTCCAGCTCAGCACGCGCTACCACGTCGCGGGACTCCTCGGTGACAAATTCAGCGGCGCTGTGCGCCAGGTCGGACGCGCCACGGCGCGCATGCTGCAGGGCCGAGCGCAGCGCCAGGGCGATCTGCACGCCGAGTACCTCGCCAAACACCCGCACGAACGGCAGCTGCCAGTCCGGGTCGTAACGGCTGGCAAGCTGCTGCAGGCGGCGCGCCAGTTCGGCATCGCCGGCCACCTTGACCCGCCCTGCCGGGGCATCGCCGCCGCGCCGCGCGTTGGCCAGGAACGGCAACTGCGCCAGCACCCCGCCCAGCGAACTGCGTACCGCCAGATCCGGTTCCTGGGTCGGATCCACCGGCCCCACCGTCAGGCGCTGCCCGGCCACGCCGATGCGCATCGCCAGCGCAGGCGCCTCCAGGGTCAGGGCGATGTGGCGGCCGTCGAGCGCGCCCAGCGCGCTGCCGGTGTCCGGGTCCAGCGCCACGGCGCGGTTGAGTGCCACTTCCAGCGCGTGGCCGGCCAGGGGCTTGAGGGAAGAGAGCAGGGAACGGGCCATCGCCGCATTCTACCGCGCCCCCTTGAACGGCGGGCGTCCGCACGGCGGGTGCACCTGCCTTTTTGCCAAGCACCGTGCGCGGGTCCATGCTTGCTTTTTTCAGCACGCCAGGAGCGGTACTACGATGGGCAAGACCCGGGTCGGGATCATTTTCGGCGGGCGCTCGGCCGAGCACGAAGTCTCGCTGCAGTCGGCGAAGAACATCGTCGATGCGCTGGACAAGGAACGCTTCGACGTGACCCTGATCGGCATCGACAAGCAGGGCCGGTGGCACGTCAGCGACCCGCAGCAGTTCCTGCTGAACGCCGATGACCCGTCGCGCATCGCGCTGCACGCCTCCGGCCACGCCGTGGCGGTGCTGCCCGGCCAGTCGCAGCGGCAACTGGTGCCGACCACGCCGACGGCCGTGCTGGAGCAGATCGACGTGGTATTCCCGATCGTGCACGGCACGCTGGGCGAGGACGGGTCGCTGCAGGGCCTGCTGCGCATGGCCAACCTGCCCTTCGTCGGCTCCGGCGTCCTGGGCTCGGCCGTGGCGATGGACAAGGACGTGGCCAAGCGCCTGCTCCGCGATGCCGGCCTGGCAGTGGCACCGTTCGCCTGCATCACCCGCGCCGGCGCGGCCGCCGCCGACTACGCCGCGCTGGTGGCGACACTGGGCCTGCCGTTGTTCGTGAAGCCGGCCAATCAGGGCTCGTCGGTGGGGGTGAGCAAGGTGCGCAGCGAGAGCGAATTCCATGCCGCGCTGGCACTGGCGTTGTCGTTCGACCACAAGGTGCTGGTGGAATCGGCCGTGAGCGGCCGGGAGATCGAGTGCGCGGTGCTGGGCAACGAAGTACCGGAGGCAAGCGTGTGCGGAGAGGTGGTGGTGCACGATGATTTCTACTCGTACGACACCAAGTACATCAGCGAGACCGGCGCGGACATCGTGGTGCCCGCCGACATCGACGCGGATACGCAGGCGCGCATCCAGGACATCGCCGTGCGCGCCTACCAGGCGCTGGACTGCGCCGGTCTGGCGCGGGTGGATGTGTTCCTCACTGCCGGGGGCGAGGTGGTGATCAACGAAATCAACACCCTGCCCGGCTTCACCCGCATCAGCATGTATCCCAAGCTGTGGGCGGCCAGTGGGCTGGGCTACACCGCGTTGATTACCCGCCTGCTGGAGCTGGCAATGGCCCGGCATGCCGCCGAGCGCGGGCTGCAGCACGCCGTTGCGACGACGGCCTGAATCCTTCGCAGGATCCAGGCCGTCGCGGTCACGCGCGGCAACGCGCGTTGCCCGGGTACCGCGCCGGAGAGAAGGCGCGGGCCGGGGGGCGCACTATCCGCGCTTGCGGAACATCGACACCACGGCCAGGATCAGGAACACGACGAACAGGACCCAGGCGATGCTGCTGGCGGTGCCGGCGATGCCGGAGAAGCCCAGCACTGCAGCGATGATGGCGATGACGAAAAAGATTACGGCGTAGTGCAGCATGTCTATCCTCGCGTGATGCGTGCCGGATTGGCGTGCTGCCATCGTTACCGACCGGCGGTGTTCAGCAAGTGACGGGAAGTTCGCCGCGCGATGAAGCCTTCAGCCTCGTGAGCCCTTCGTCAATGCTCACGACAGGCACGTAACCGAAGTCGCGCCGCGCCGGTTCCATGCTGTACCAGTGCGGCGTGCACAGCTGTTCGGCGAGGAAGCGCGTCATCGGCGGCTCGCCGCGCAGCCGCAGCAGCGGCCACAGCCGCTCGGCCACCGCACCGATGCGGTAGGCGGTCTTGAAGCTGATCGACTTCTCCACGGCCGGTGCACCGACTGCCGCCAGCAGCTTGTTGAGCAGCTCACGCATCGGCAGCGGCTCGCCGTTGGAAATGAAGTACGCCTTGCCGGCACACGCCGCGCCGGGCGCCAACGCGTCGAAGGCGAGGAAGTGGGCGAGCGCGGCGTTGTCGATGTAGGTGGTATCGACCTTGTTGAGGCCATCGCCGACGAAACGCAGGCGGCCGGCGCGCGCGCGTTCGGCCAGGCGCGGTACCAGCTGCTGGTCGCCCGGCCCCCAGATCAGGCGCGGTCGCAGCGCCACGGTGGCCAGGGAGGCATCGTTGGCGGCGAGCACGCGCTGTTCGGCGATGGTTTTGGTGGCCGCGTACGGCGCCTGGAAGTCTTCGCCGTACGGCACCTCGTCCGCGCCGAGCCCTTCCACCGGATGCGTGGCGCGGTGGGTCACGCTGGGCGTGGACGTGTAGACCAGGCGGCCGACGCTGTGCGCACGGCACGCCGCGATCACGTTGTCGGTGCCCACCACGTTGGCCTGGAAATAGCTGTCGTAGCTGCCCCACGCACCGGCTTTGGCGCCGTTGTGGAACACCGCATCGACGCCGGCCACGGCGTGCCGCACGGCATCAGGGTCGGCGAGGTCGCCGCGGATCTGGCCGACCCCCAGCGCCTGCAGCGCCGGGTAGTGGCTGCGGTTGAAGGCGAGTACCTGGTGGCCGCGCTCGACCAGGCCGCGGCACAAGGCCTGGCCGAGGAAACCACCGCCGCCGGTGACGAGGATCTTCATGCGTGCTGTTCCATTCGGGTGGCGGCCCAGATCGCCAGCTTTTCGCGGCCGATCTTGGCGTTGTGGCGGATATCGACCGGGAAGGCCGGATGCGGCAGGAACACCTCGATGCGTGCGGTATGCGCGTGCGCGGCCGCTTCGACCCGCAGCTGCTCGCGCAGCGCAGGCGAATCGGCGACGCCGGGCTGCAGTTCATAGCACAGCACCGGGCGTTGCCGTCCGGCCGCACCGACACCCACCAGCGCGGTTCGCGCGATACCCGGCAGCGCATTGAACACCGGCTCCACCTGCTCGGTGTAGAGCGGCCCCTGCACGGTCTCCACGCGCTGGGTCTTGCGCCCGCAGAACCACAACCGGCCCTGCGCATCGAAGTAGCCGACATCGCCCATGCGGTGCACCACGCGCGTGCCCCCCCCGGGCAGGGGTTCGACGATCTTGGCCGCGGCGGTGGCCTGCGGCCGGTTGAAGTAGCTGTCGGTCGCGGTGGGGCCGGCCACCGTGATCTCGCCGACGCTGCCCGCGGGCAGCACGCGCGCCTGCGACCACTCGGCCAGCGGGGCGTCGTCAATGGCGATGATGCGCACCTCGTTGGGCGCCACCACTGCACCCACGCAGGTACCTGCGCCGGTCTCGGTGGCCGCGCGCGTGCTTTCCAGCTCGCGGCCCTCGATCACCGCCACGGGCAGGCACTCGGTGGCGCCGTAGGGCGTCCAGAACTGCGCCTCGGGCGGCAGCAGGCGCCGGATCCGCGCCACCACGTCCGGCGGCACCGGCGCGCCGGCCGAGGTCACCCGGCGCACGGTGGGCAGCGGCTGGCCGTGGTCGGCCAGTACCCGCATCAGCGCCGGCGAGCCGAACAACTGGGTGACGCCGAACCGGGCGATCGCGTCATGCAGCTTGCGCGGATCAGCCTTGGCCGGACGCGTGGGGTCCATGTCCGGAATCACCGAGGTCAACCCCAGCGCCGGATCGAACAGCGCGAACGGCGGGAAGGTGGGCAGGTCCACGCCGCCAGGCTCCATGCCGAACGCGGCGCGCAGCAGGTCGACCTGGCCGACGAAATGGCGGTGGCGGTAGACCACGCCCTTGGGAACGCCGGTGGAGCCGGAGGTGAACAGGATCGCGGCCACGTCCTCGCCGTCGGTGTCGGCCATCGGCTGCGGCGCGCGCGCGCCGGCCGCCTCCAGGCGTGCCAGGGTGGTGCCGCCCCAGCCCCAGCGCCGGCCAACAGTGACCTGGATCGTCGCCGAGGGGCACCAGCGCAGCACCTTGCGCGCCACGTGGGCCAGGCCGATGCCGATGAAGGCCTGCGGCTGCGCTTCGTCCAGGCACTGGCGCAGCGCGCGCCTGTCGATGCCCGGGTCGACCAGCACCGGCACCGCGCCGTTCCTGAACAGCGCGAACATCAGCAGGAAGAACTCGGGCGACGGCCGCACCATGACCACCGCGCGCACGCCGCGGCCAATGCCGTAGGCGGCCAGCCCGGCAGCCATCGCATGGCTGCGGGCATCCAGGGTGCGGTAATCCAGGGTCACGTCGTAACGGGCCATGCCGCCGGGGCCGGGCTTTCCCGGGCAGCGGATGGCGATCTGGTCGGGGCGCTCGCGGGCCAGCTCGGGCAGGCGGGCGGCGATGTTGGTGGCGCTGTTCATCCGTTCATTGTCGCCGCTGCAGAAAATTCTTGCGCGCCGGGCGGCAGCGTGGAAAATTCGCGCCCTTCCCTCCTGCTTCCTGCCGCCCAAGGCCGGCGCCCCATGCCCCATCCCTGCCTGACCTGCGGCGCCTGCTGCACCCAGTACCGCGTGGCCTTCCACTGGATGGAGTCCGACGAGGTCACCCCCGGCGGCGTTCCCCACGCGCTGACCCAGGTCCTGGACCCGCACCGGCTGTGCATGCGCGGCACCCTGTCCAAGCCGGTCTACTGCGTCGCGCTGGACGCGGAGATCGGGGTGTACTCGCGCTGCAGCATCCATCCCAACCGGCCCAGCGTGTGCCGCGAGGTGGATGCGTCATGGGAATACGGCAAGGCCAGCCCACAGTGCGACAAGGCGCGCATCGCGCACGGCATGCCGGCACTGACGCTGGCGGACTGGCGGTGGCGCGATGACGCGGGCAACGACGACGACCACCCGGACGACAACGGCAATTCGCCGGCACCCCAGGCACCGATCGCGGCGTGAAGCGGGGCCCTGGGGGTGCCGGCCCGCGGCCGGCACTGCCTGGCGTGCCTTACAGCGGGTTGGCGTCCAGGAACGCGCGGATCTCCGGCACCAGCACCTCGTGCTTGTCTTCCAGCACGTAGTGCCCGGCATCCTCGAAGGCATGCACCTGCGCCTGCGGCAGCGCGGCCTGGAACCCGGCCAGGAAATGGTGGTCGAACACGAAATCGCGCAGGCCCCAGCCGATGAACGCCGGGCGGTCGGCGAACGACGGCAGCGCCTTGCCGGCACGCTCGAGCAGCGACCAGGCCTTGTCGGCCGGGCCCAGCGGAATGTCCTGCATGAAGCGGATGGTGCTGATCCGGTTGGCGTAGCTGTTGTACGGCGACACGTACGCACGACGCACATCGGCCGGCATCTTCCGCTCCACGCCGAACCACGACGCGCCGGCGGAGAACGCGTTGAAGGTGCGGATGATCCACTCGCCGATCGACCAGTGCCGGCCCAGCGCGATCTGCCAAGGCATCTGCTTGGCGGCGGGCATCGGGAAGGCGGCGGTGTTGAGCACCACCAGGCGCTTGACCTGGTCGTGGTGCGACAGCGCCCAGCCGAAGCCGATCATGCCGCCCCAGTCGTGCACGGCCAGGGTCACCGGGCCGGTGATGCCCAGGTGGCGGAGCAGCGCGTCCAGATCGTCCACCCGCGATTGCAGCGTGTAGTCGTAGTGCGCGTCATCGGGCTTGTCCGACAGGCCCATGCCGATGTGGTCCGGCACGATGCAGCGGTACCGGTCCGACAGCCCGGCCACCAGCGTGCGCCAGTAGTAGCTCCACGACGGATTGCCGTGGACCATCACCACCACCTCGCCGTCGCGCGGGCCTTCGTCGAGATAGTTCATCGACAGGCCGGGGCGCACCTCGACGCGATGCGGATGGGCGGGGTAACCGGGAAGCTTGGACATCGGGTCGCACCTGTAAAAAGGGCCGGAAGTACCGGCCCTTGGAGTCAACGCAGGGGTCTGTTTACCAGACCACTTCGGCCATCGAGCAGTTCAGGCCCGAGCCGATGCCGAGCAGGGCGATGCGGTCGCCCTTCTTCAGCTTGCCGAGCTGCTTGAGCTTGCTCAGCACGATCGGGACCGAGGCCGGGCCGATGTTGCCGTGCTCGCCGAAGATGGTCATGACCTTCTTCGGGTCGATGCCGAAGTTCTTGATGAACGCGGCGGTGTGCGGCTGGCTGACCTGGTGGATGACGAACTGGTCCAGCTCGTCCACCGCCCAGCCCAGCGCTTCGCGCGCGGCGCCAAAGGTCTTCTGCGCCAGCTTGATGCCTTCGATCAGCAGCATGCGGGTGTCGGTGACCATGCGGTCCAGGTTGCCGCGGCACAGCTGGTTCCACTCGGTGGCCGAACGCGTCACGCCACCGCGGTAACGCGGCGCATCGGGCACCAGTTCGGTGCGTGCCATCACCATCGCGGCGGCACCGCAGCCCAGGGTCAGGGCGGCCATCTCGTTGCGGAAGTCATCGGCGGTGACGCCCGGCAGGGCCATGCGCTCGAGGGTCTTCTCGTACACCAGGTTGGCGGTTTCGCCATCGACGATCAGCGCGTAGTCGATCTCGCCGCGCTCGAGCATGCGCGCCGCGATGTCCATGCCGTTGATGAAGGCCAGGCAGGCGTTGGCGACGTCGAAGGTCATGCACTCATCGCCGACGCCCAGGTTGCCCGAGACGATGCTGGCGGTGGACGGCTCCAGGTAGTCGCGGCTGACCGAGGTGTTGACCAGCAGGCCGATCTTGTCGGCACCGATCCCGGCATCTTCCAGCGCCTTGCGCGCCGCCAGGGTGGCCGCGTCGGAGGCCAGCATGTCCGCGTCCCACAGGCGACGGGCATGGATGCCGGCGATGTCGCCGAGCACGTCGGTACGGATACCCAGACGATCCAGCGTCGGCTGCAGACGTTCGTTGATTTCCTTGGACGTCAGCGTGTGCGGCGCGTCGATGTGCGCCAGGCCGGCGATAGAGACATTCTTGAAGAGCATCAGTTAGCGCCAAGGCTCAGGCAAAGGGGGCGCTATTGTAAGCCGGCGCCGCCTTCACCGCACCTTTACGAATTCACGCCCGGGCGTATGGTCCGCCCCGGGTGTGAAGGGTTCAGCGTGGCGGGCACTGGAAGGCCAGGAAACGCTGGCTGCCATCGGCCGGCAGGCCGGCCGCCTGAACGGCATTGGCCCCGGCACTGGGGGCCTCGTTGCGGGCCAGGGTTTCCAGCTCGTCCTGCACGCGCAGGGGGTTGCGGTTGTAGAAGCCGACCTTGCTCTTGACCGTCACCACCACCTCGCCCTTGCTCTGGCAGCCACTGGGCACTGCCCCGGCCGGGAGGACGCGGACGGTCTTGCCGACCGGTTCGATCGGCACCCAGGTGCAGGCGGTGACGCTGAGGATCAGGGCGGACAGGAGCAGATGGCGCATGCGGGAAGCCTTGCAGGACGACGAAGGGGATTGTGCGGGAAACGGCTGAATCGGCTGTGATCACCGCCCTGTCGCCAGGGCGGTGATCCTCCAGGCCGGCTTAGCGGGCCTTGGGCGTGGCCACCGGAGCGGCCGGCGCGGAGGCCTTCACGGGCTTGCCGTCGGCGTCGATCACGGTGACCTCGCCCAGGTTCAGCGCGCGGACCGGTGCCTCGGTCTGCTTCAGGTCACCGACCACGATCCAGGTCAGGGTCTTGGGATCGAGCGTGGCCGCGGCCTGCTGCACCTGCGCCGGGGTCATCGCCTCGATCTCGGCCTTGCGCTTGAACACGTAGTCGTCCGGGCGCTTGTAGCTGACGATGCCGCTGATGGTGCCCAGCACCGCGCTGGCGGTTTCATAGGCGCCCGGCAGGCTCAGGGTCTGGATGTTGCGGATGCGCTCGACCTCGGCCGCAGTGGCCGGCTTGGCCGCGCTGGCGAACTCGGCGATTTCCTTCTGCATCTCGGCGATCGACGGGGCGGTCTTGTCGATCTGGACCGGGGCACGCGCCGTCCACGGGCGCTGGCCCAGGGTGTTGCTGGCGTTGCTGCCGGCACCATAGGACCAATGCTTCTGCTCGCGCAGGTTCATGTTCAGGCGCGAGGTGAAGTCGCCGCCGAGCACGCCGTTGGCGATGTCGAAGCGGGTGGTGCCGGCGTCCATCGAGGACGGCACCACCTGGGCGGCGAACAGGTTGGCCTGCACGGCGCCCGGCTGGTCGATGAGGAACACGCGGGTTTGTGCCGGACGTGCCACATCCACCGGGGCCTTGATCTGCGGCGCGGCGCCGTCGGCCTTCCAGTCGCCGAACTGGCGTTCCAGCAGCGGCACGATTTCCTTCAGCGTGGTGTCACCCACAACAATCAGGGTGCCCTGTTCCGGACGCAGCCACTGGGCGTGGAAGTCCACCAGCTCGGCGCGGGTCAGGGCCTGGATGTCGGCCTCGTTGCCGCTGCCGGTGAAGGGAATGGCATACGGATGGCCGGCGCCGTACAGCAGCGTCGGCAGCACGCGCATCGCCGAGGCGCTCGGGTTGACCTTCTCCTGGCGGATGCCGGCGATCCAGCTGGCCTTGATGCGGTCGATCTCGGTCTGGTCGAAACGCGGCTGGCGCAGCATGTCGGCATAGAGCGCCAGCGACGGCGCCAGGTTTTCCTTCAGGGCCGACAGGTACACGCTGGTGTTGTCCAGCGAGGCCGACGCGTCCAGCTTGGCGCCCAGCGCATCGGCGGCATCGGCGAACGGCAGTGCGCCGCGCTCGCCGGCACCTTCGGTCAGCATGCCCATCGTGAAGTTGGCGGTGCCGGACTTGCGGCCCTGGTCGGCGGTGAAGCCACCGGGGAACTCATAGCTGAACTGGACCACCGGGATGTCGTGGCGCTCGGCCAGGATCACCTTGGTGCCGTTCTTCAGCGTGGCGCGGTGCAGCTGCGGGAACTTCAGTTCCGGGAAGGTCTTGGTCTGCGGCACGCCGGTGCTGCGGTCGACGCCCTTGGGCAGGGTGGTGTACCTGGCGTCCACGGCCGGCACGGTGAACGGCTGCGGGGTTGCCGACGGCAGTTCCGGCAGGGCCACGCGCGCGCCCGGCTCGACCACGATGGTGTGGTCGCCGGTGCCCAGCCACTTGGCGCCCACGGCGCGCACGTCGGCGGCGGTGGCCGCGTCGATGTTGGCCAGCGACTTGCGGAAGCAGCCCGGGTCGCCTTCGAACACGGTGCATTCGGCCAGCGCGTCGGCCTTGCCGCCGAAGCCACCGATGCGCTCGATGCCGCGGATGAAGCCGGCGCGGAAGGCCGTCTTGCCCCGGCTCAGTTCTTCGGCCGTCGGACCGTCCTTGAGCAGGCGCTTGATTTCCTCATCGATGATGGCCTCGACCTTGGCCGCGTCCACGCCCTGCTTGACGCTGGCGACGATCATGAAATTGGAGCCCAGCTGCGAGCTGTAGGCGCCGGCGCTGATGTTGTCCACCAGCTGGTCCTGGTGCACCAGGCGCTGGTCCAGACGCGAGGACTTGGCGCCGCCGAGCACCTGCGCCAGCAGCTGCAGCTGGTCGATGTCGGTGGTGCCGACCTGGGCCACGTTCCAGGCGCGGTAGATGCGCGCCTGCGGCACCTTGTCGGTCATCACTTCGCGGGTGGAAGCCGGGCGCTTGGCCACGTCCACCTTCGGCTGGGCCATGCTCGGACCCGCCGGGATGTCGCCGAAGTAACGGGCAACCTTTTCCTTGGCCGTGGCCACGTCGATGTCGCCGGCCAGCACCAGCACCGCGTTGTTCGGGCCGTACCAGGTACGGAACCAGGTCTTGACGTCATCCAGCGAGGCGGCGTTGAGATCGTTCATCGAGCCGATCACGCTGTGGTGATACGGGTGCCCTTCCGGATACAGCGCGCGGTTGAGCTTTTCCCACACCTGGCCATAGGGCTGGTTCTCGCCCTGGCGCTTTTCGTTCTGCACCACGCCGCGCTGTTCGTCGAGCGCGGCCTGGTCGATCGCGCCAAGCAGATGGCCCATGCGATCGGACTCCATCCACAGCGCCATGTCCAGCGCGGTGGTGGGCACGTTCTCGAAGTAATTGGTGCGATCGGTGTTGGTGGTGCCGTTCTGGCCGGTCACGCCGACCTGCTTGAAGGGCTCGAAGTACTCGCCAGCGTGGTTCTCGCTGCCCTGGAACATCAGGTGCTCAAACAGGTGCGCGAAGCCGGTGCGGCCGGCCGGTTCGTCCTTGCTGCCGACGTGGTACCAGATGTTGACCGCGACGATCGGCGCCTTGCGGTCGGTGTGCACCACCACCCGCAGCCCGTTGGGCAGGGTGAACTCTTCGAACGGAATGTCGACCTTGGCCACCGCAGCCGGCTTGGCCAGCACCGGTGCCGGGGCAAGCGCGCCCAGCGCGGTGGAAAGGGCTACGGCCAGCAGCGCAGCGCGCGGGCGGAGTTGGACGGTCATTCCTGTTCCTTGGTCATGAAAGTGAAGGCCGATGCTAGCGCGAGCGCCCGTCGAAAGGCATCCGCCAACAGTCATTGCCGGTGTCCAGGGCTGCGATGCGGTGTCCGCGCCGGATGACGCGGACAGAACGGCGCGGTAACGGACAGGTGTCCGGACAGCGGACACTCACCGCGACCCAAAAATCCCTTTCAAATCAATACGTAAAAGTTGGCACGAAGCCTGCTTTGTCCTAAGTGCCCCTTGGGGAACCCAGCCTAAAGCTGACTGATGGCTGAACAAACAAAGAAAAATGCAGATTGTTCTTGCAAGCCCAGATTCGGTGTACTACCTTACTACCACACCACTGCTCACCAACACTAAACAGGACCCGCCATGAACACCAAGACCCTCGCCATTGCCATCGCCATCGCCGCCAGCACCGCCTTTGCCGGCAACCTGCAGGCCGCCTCGGCCATCACCACCCTGGACACGGTGCAGGTGCGTCCCTCCGCCGACCAGATCGCCCAGGCCAACGTCGAGCGCAACAGCACCATCCCCACCCTGGCCGTGGTCGAAGTCCGCCCGACCGCCGGCATGATCGCCGAGTACCGCGCCGAGCTGACCGCCAACCGCCGCGTCACCACCCTGGCCACCGTCGACGTCCGTCCGACCGCCGAGCAGTACCAGGCCCTGGCTGCCGAAGAAGCCGGCAACCGCGACTACGTGGCCGCCCTGACCGCTGCCGCCACTGCCGTTGCCCGCGACGTGATCGTCAACCTGCCGACCCTGCACGTGCGCCCGAGCCCGTCGGACCTGCAGGCCCTGGCCCTGGAAACCGCCGCCTCGGTGCTGGTCCGCTGATTTCCGGCTGCGAACCTTCGCAGCCGCGGCGTACACTGCGCCGATGACTGCCTCGCCTACGTTCCACGTCGTCCTGTTCCAACCCGAAATTCCGCCGAACACCGGCAATGTGATCCGCCTCTGCGCCAACACCGGCGCGCGGCTGCACCTGATCGAGCCGCTCGGTTTCGACCTGAGCGACAAGCAGCTCAAGCGCGCCGGCCTGGACTATCACGAATACGCTCGACTGCAGGTACATCCCGACCTGGATGCCGCCCTGCAGGCCATTGCCCCCAAGCGCCTGTTCGCCCTGAGCACCCGCGGCAGCGTGCGTTATGACACCCAGCCGTTTGAAGACGGCGATGCCTTCCTGTTCGGCCCGGAAACCCGCGGCCTGCCCCAGGACCTGCTCGATTCGCTGCCGCACGGCCGCCGGCTGCGCCTGCCGATGCAGCCGGGCAACCGCAGCCTCAATCTGTCCAACACCGTCGCGGTGGTGATGTACGAAGCCTGGCGCCAGAGCGGATTCGCCGGCGGCCAGTAGGCCTGTGCCAACCAACCGTCGGCCCGGTGGCCTTCAGAACGCGTTGATGCCGGTCAGCTCGCGCCCGATCACCAGCTGGTGCACGGTCTCGGTGCCCTCGTAGGTGATCACCGATTCCAGGTTCAGCGCATGCCGGATCGCCACGTGCTCGGTGGTGATGCCGGCGCCGCCGAGCAGGTCGCGGCATTCACGCGCGATGTCGATCGCCATCCGGCAGTTGTTCCACTTGGCCAGGCTGACCTGCTGCGGCTGCAGCTGCCCGGCATCCTTCAGGCGTCCCAGCTGCAGCGACAACAGCTGCGCGGTGGTGATCCGCCGGGCCATGTCGGCCAGCTTGATCTGTGCGCTCTGCGTGGCGGCCACCGGGCGGCCGAACAGCACGCGCTGCTTGGTGTAGTTCAGCGCTTCGTCCAGGCACGCCACCGCCGCACCGATCGGCCCCCAGCTGATGCCGTAACGCGCCTGGTTGAGGCAGCCCAGCGGACCCTTCAAGCCCTGCACATTGGGCAGGCGGTTGCGCTCGGGGACACGCACATTGTCGAAGAACAGCGCGCCGGTGAGCGACGCACGCAGGCTCATCTTGTGCTTGATTTCCTGGGTGCTGAAACCGGGCATGCCCTTTTCCAGCACGAACCCCTGGATGCCGTCCTCGGTGTGCGCCCAGACGATGGCGATATCGGCCACCGGCCCACTGGTGATCCACATCTTGCTGCCGTTCACCACCCAGTCGCCGCCATCGCGCACGGCCCGGGTCTTCATTGCCGCCGGGTCCGATCCGCCGTGCGCCTCGGTCAGCCCGAAGCAGCCGATCACCTTGCCGGCGGCCATGTCGGGCAGCCAGCGCAGGCGCTGTTCCTCGCTGCCGTAGGCGAAGATCGGGTACATGCACAGCGAGCTCTGCACCGACACGAAACTGCGCAGCCCGGAGTCGCCACGTTCCAGTTCCTGGCAGATCAGCCCGTAGCTGACCGCATTGAGGCCACCACCGCCGTACTGTTCGGGCAGGCTGGAGCCGAGCAGGCCCAACGCCGCGATCTCGGGGATCAGTTCGTCGGGGAAGCGCCCCTGGTCGAACGCGTCGCCGATGATCGGCAGGACCCGTTCATCGGTGAAGCGCGCCACCGTGGCCTGTACGGCACGTTCCTCCTCGGTGAGCAGGGAGCGGACATCAAACAGGTCGTACGGATTCAGTGACATGGCTACCCGGGGCATCGTGGCGGTGGAACACGGCGCCCATTGTGGTCCCTGCGCAGGGGCAGGCCAAGGCATGCCGCAGCACGGCCTACAATGCCCATGTCACAGCAGAGGAGCCGGACATGCAGATCCGCGCGGAACGCCCCGACGACATCGACGCCATCCATGCCCTCACCCGCGAGGCCTTCCAGGACGCGCCCCACAGCAGCCACACCGAGTCGTTCATCGTCGATGCGCTGCGCCGGTCCGGTGCGCTGTCGGTTTCGCTGGTTGCCGAAGAGGGCGCGGCGCTGCTGGGCCACGTCGCGCTGTCGCCGGTCGAACTGAGCGACGGCAGCACCGACTGGTATGGGCTCGGCCCGATCTCGGTGCTGCCCGCGCAGCAGGGCCGTGGCATCGGCAGCGCCCTGATGCAGGCCGCCATCGATGCGCTGCAGGCCCGCGGCGCTGCGGGCTGCGTGCTGCTCGGCGATCCGGCGTATTACGCGCGCTTCGGCTTCGAGGCCGATCCGCGCCTGCGGCTGCCCGGCATTCCCGCCGCGTACTTCCAGTCGCGGCGGCTGCGCGGTGACAGTCCCGATGCCGACGTGCGCTACCACGCCGGTTTCGATGCGACCGGCTGAGCCGCGCAGCGCCATACGCTGCCACCACCCGTTGAATTGATGCGGCGCACCATCCGACGTTGCGAGCTGCGGGGCCCACCGCGCCACCGGTGGCGACCTAGGCGGAATCGTCGCGTGCCGGTACCCTGACAGCTTGATCCAGCAGTTGCGCGGTGCAGCCTCGCGCGATTCCCAGGCAACCGCCGCCGGCCTTGGCCGGGTCGGCACTACCCAAGAGTTACGCACCCCGATGAGCGAAGAAACCACCGCCCTGCCCCCGCGTGAAGCCATGGAATTCGACGTGGTGATCGTCGGCGCCGGCCCCGCCGGCCTGGCCACCGCGATCCGGCTGCGCCAGCGTGCCATCGAGGCCGGGCGCGAGCTGTCCGTATGCGTGCTGGAGAAGGGCTCCGAACCCGGCGCGCACATTCTGTCCGGTGCGATCATGGATACCCGCGCGCTGACCGAACTGTTCCCCGACTGGGCCGAGCGCGGGGCACCGCTGAAGCAGAAGGTCACCCGCGACGAATTCCTGTTCCTCAGCCCGGACGGCGCGCGCAGCACGCCCAACGCGCTGCTGCCGGAGTGTTTCCACAACGAAGGCAACTACATCATCAGCCTGGGTGAAGTGACCCGTTGGCTGGCCCAGCAGGCCGAGGCGCTGGACGTGGCGATCTTCCCCGGCTTCGCCGCCGCCGAGGTGCTGTACGACGAGACCGGTGCGGTGATGGGTGTGGCCACCGGCGACATGGGCATCCGCAAGGATGGCACGCACGGTCCCAACTTCGAGCGTGGCATGGAACTGCATGCCCGCTACACGATCTTCGCCGAAGGCTCGCGCGGCCACCTTGGCCGCCAGCTGATCGCGCGCTACCAGCTCGATGCCGGCAAGGATCCGCAGGCCTACGGCATCGGCATCAAGGAACTGTGGCAGATCGACCCGGCCAAGCACGAACCGGGCCTGGTCGTGCACACCGCCGGCTGGCCGCTGGACAGCGACACCTACGGTGGCTCGTTCCTGTACCACGCCGACGGCGGCAAGGTCGCGGTCGGTTTTGTGGTCGGTCTGGACTACCGCAATCCGTGGATGAGCCCGTTCGAGGAGTTCCAGCGCTTCAAGACCCATCCGGCGATCCGCAAACACCTGGAGGGTGGCAAGCGCATCGCCTACGGCGCGCGTGCGATCACCGCCGGCGGCCTGCTGTCGCTGCCCAAGTCGGTCTTCCCCGGCGGCGCGCTGGTCGGCTGCGAAGCGGGTTACCTCAACGCGAGCCGCATCAAGGGCAGCCATGCGGCGATCAAGACCGGCATGCTGGCCGCTGATGCCGCGTTCGATGCGCTGACCGAAGGGCGCCAGCGCGACGAACTCAGCGCCTACCCCGCCGCGTTCGAGAGCAGCTGGCTGCATGACGAACTCAAGCAGTCCAAGAACTTCAAGCAGTGGTTCAAGAAGGGCCGCACCGTGGCCACGCTGATGACCGGCATCGAGCAATGGCTGCTGCCCAAGCTGGGCATCCGCAACCCGCCGTGGACGCTGCGCCACAGCAAGGCCGACCACGAGTGCCTGGAACCGGCGTCGCAGCACACCCGGATCGTGTATCCCAAGCCGGACAACGTGCTCACCTTCGACCGCCTCAGTTCGGTGTTCCTGAGCAGCACCAATCACGAGGAAGACCAGCCCAGCCACCTGACGCTGAAAGACGCCAGCGTGCCGGTGCGGGTCAACCTCGCCGAGTACGCCGGGCCGGAAGCGCGCTACTGCCCGGCCGGCGTGTACGAGTTCGTCGGCGCCGAGGGCCAGGAGCAGCTGCAGATCAACGCGCAGAACTGCGTGCACTGCAAAACCTGCGACATCAAGGACCCCACCCAGAACATCGTGTGGGTGACCCCGCAAGGTGGCGGCGGCCCCAACTACCCGGCGATGTGATCCGGACGTGTACCGGAAGCGTCTTTCCTGCGTGATCGTGGCCAGCCTGTGGCTGGCCGCCTGCGCGCGCGCGCCGCAGACGCCCGAACAGGTGCACCAGCAGGCACTGCAGCGCGCGTTCGCGATCTGCGCCGGTTGCCACACTGTCAACGCCGGAGGCGTGCATCGCTTCGGGCCGAACCTGCACGGCGTGATCGGCCGCCGCGCCGGCAGTGTCGCCGGCTACCCGTATTCGCCGGCGATGCAGCAGGCCGGGCTGACCTGGAACGAGCAGACCCTGGATACGTTCCTGCGCTCGCCCACGCACGTGGTGCCCGGTACACGCATGGTCAACGCCACCGCCGATCCACAGCGGCGCCGCCAGGTGATCGAGTACCTGCAGCAGCAACGCTGAGACCCGCGCCTCACTGTGCCTGCAGCGCCTGCAGGTAGTCACGGAGCTGGCGTTCGAAGGCCGCCAGCGATGCCTCCACGGCCGGCGTTCCGACCTCTTTCACCTGCGCCATCAGGGCCTGCGCCTGCACTGCCAGGGCATCGGCGCCGAGCGTCCCCAGCCCACCGGCAATGCGATGCAGCACGTCGGTCAGCACCGCCGCATCCTGCGCCTGTACCGCCGAACGGCCGCGCAGCAGATCGGCCTCGGTCGCCTCGCGCATACTGTCGATCAATACCTGCGCCACGTGGCCGGAACCGAACCGGGCCTCGATGGCGGCGCGACCGGGCAGAGCACCCGGCAGCGCGGCCGGCACCGGTGCCGCCGCATCCACGCTGCCGTCGCGGCCGTCGCTGCCGCCTGGCAACCAGCGCAGCAGAATCTGCCGCAGCGTGGCCAGCGCCACCGGTTTGGCCAGCACATCGTCCATGCCGGCCTCACGGCAGCGTTGCACATCCGCGTCCAGGGTACTGGCCGTCAAGGCGATCACGGGCACCCGGGTGGCGCCGCTGTCGCGTTCGCGTTCGCGCAGGCGGCGGGTCATCTGGTACCCGTCCATCACCGGCATGCGGCAGTCAGTGATCACCAGGTGGTATCCGGTGGACGCCAGCTTCGCCAGCGCCTGTTCACCGTCCTCGGCCAGCTCGTGGGCCATGCCGAGCTGCTGCAGCCGCCACTGCATCAGCACCTGGTTGGTGGGGTGGTCCTCCACCACCAGGATGCGGCGCTCCGCCAGCGCCGCCGGCAGCGGTTCGACCTCCGGTACCGGCATCCGCCCGATATCGGCGTGGCCCTCGCCGGGCAGGCGCGGCAGCGTCAGCTCCACCGTCACCCGCGTACCCTCGCCGGGCACACTGTGCATCTCCAACTGGCCATGCATGAGCGCCACCAGCCGCTGGCAGATGCTCAGCCCGAGACCGGTGCCGCCGTACTTGCGGCTTGTGCCCACCTCGGCCTGTGCGAACGGTTTGAACAGCCGCTCGCGCTGTTCGGCGGAGATGCCGATACCGGTGTCGGTCACGACCAGGCGCAACCGCTGTGCGTCGTCCAGGTTCTCCACACAGTCCAGCGTGATGGCGACCTGTCCCTGCTCGGTGAACTTGATGGCATTGCTGAGCAGGTTGAACGCGATCTGGCGCAGGCGCACGCCGTCGGCCAGGTGCAGCGCGGCCACCGCGTCGTCCACCCGGAGCGACAACTGCAGCCCCTTGGCCGAGGCCTGTGGCGCCAGCAGCTGCTGCACATTGTCCAGCAGCGATGGCAGCGCCACCGGACGCGGCTCCAGCGGCAGCGCGCCTGCCTCGATGCGCGAGTACACCAGAATGTCATCGAGGATCTGCCGCAGCATCTGCGCCGAGTCCTCGATCACCTCGATCACCTTGCGCTGCTCGGCATCCAGCTGCGTGTGCGAGAGCATCTCCAGCATGCCCAGCACGCCGCTCATCGGCGTGCGTATCTCGTGGCTCATCGTTGCCAGGAAGTCCGCCTTGGCCGCCGTGGCGCGTTCGGCAGCGGCCTTGGCGTCGGCCAAAGCGTCGGCCTGCGCACGGGCTTCGGTGACATCCACCCAGTACCCGCTCCACAGCACCGCGCCATCCTCGGCGGCATACGGCAGCGCGCGGGCGCGGATCCAGTGCAGCACGCCGCGCGGGTAGGTGCGGAACTCCATATCCAGCCCGGTGAAGTCGAGCGCGGCGCGCTCCAGCACCTGCAGTACGCGCGGGCGGTCCTGCGCGTCGAGCTGGGCCATCACCCGGCTCTCGTCGGCCATCGCCTCGGCCGCGCTCAGGCCGAACATCGCTTCCATGTCACCCACGATGTAGGGCAGCGACAGGCGCCCGTCGGCACCGCGGCGGGCCTGGTAGACAATGGCGGGCAGGTTGTCGGTCACCTCGGCGAGCCGCTGCTCCACACGCCGGCGCGTGGCCACTTCGCGGCGCAGGCGCAGGTAGCCCCAGCCATGCACCAGCAGTGCGGTGAGCAGGATCAGCGCGATCGGCACCGCCCAGCGCACCGCGTCGCGCCAGTCGATGCCGCTGCGGTACTCGGCCGACAGCCAGTCGTTGCGGATGGCCTCGTGTTCGCGCGGGGTCATGTTCACCAGCACGCGGTCGAACGTGGTGGCCAGCGGGGCGTACTGGCGTTTGACCGCGAGCGAGAACTGATCGTTGAAGCCGGCGGGCGCAGCCACATGCAGCTGGGCGGGGTAGCGCTCGCGCACGATGCGGTCGACCAGCGCCAGGTTGCCGACGTAGGCATCGGCATCGCCATTGGCCAGCCGCGCCAGGGCCTGCTCGGCGCTGCGCGCCGGCACAATGCGGGCGTTGGGCGCGTGCTGCAGGATATAGCCGCGCAGCCGGTCCGGATCGGACAGCAGAATGCTGAGCCGGTCCAGGTCGGCCACGTCCAGCACCGACGCGCTGCCGGTGGCGGTCACGATCACGTTGGGCACCGTGATGAAGGGCTGGCTGAACACCCAGTCCGGCCCCAGGTAGGCCGAGTCGTTGGGCATCCCGAGCACCACATCGACATCGCCGCGGCGCGCCTGCTCACGGACCTCGAACCAGTCGTGCGCGGGCACCCGGATCAGGTGGGCGCCGACCATGCGCAGCTGCTTGAGGTAGTCGCCGGCCACGCCGCTGGCATGCCCGTTGGCATCGATGAATCCCAGCGGTGTCGCATTCGGCGCGAACCCCATCCGAAGCGGTGTCGCCAGCACGCGCCGTTCGGCGTTGCCCAGGATCAGCCGAGACTGGGTGGACCATTGCGGGGTACGCAGCCAGCGCCGCGCGATCGTGTCGCGTTCGGCCTGGCCGAGGCTGGCCAGTGCGGTGTCCAGCGCCTCGGCCAACGGCTGCTTGGCATGCGGCACGCCGAAGTGAAGGCGCTCCGGCGGCAGATCGCTGGGGCGCAGCACGCTGATGTCGGTCAGGTGTTCCTGCTCGATCACCGCCGCAGCGACATAGGCGTTTCCTATGTACACATCCGCCTCGCCCCGGGTCACCATCGTCAGCGCCCCGGCGGTGTTGGCCGCGCTCACCTGGCGGGCGGCCGGGAAGCGGGCACGCACCTGGTCGCTGGTCACGAAGGCCTCTTCGGTCACCACGCGCAGGCCGCGCAGGTCCGGGTCGGTGGAGGTGCGGGTGTCATCCGGGCGCGCCACCAGCGCCAGCGGTGCATCCAGGTAGGCCCGGGTGTAGACCATGCAGCGGGTGCGGTCGGCCGTCAGCGCGACGTTCATCACCACGTCGACCTCGCCCCGGCATGCCGCATCCAGCACCTCGGTCCAATTGCGATACAGGCGGACCTGCACCGTCACGCCCAGGCGCTCGGCCACCGCCTGCAGGTAGTCGTAGCCCAGGCCGACCGGCTTGCCCTCCTCGATGGCCTCAAAGGGCGGCCAGCCGCTGTCGTACAGGCCAAGGATGATGGTAGGGTGCCGCTCAAGCCACTCGCTCTGGCGCGGCGGTACCGTCGGCGCCAGGGCCGGGTTGCCTGCAGCGGAGAGCGGCGCCGGCACGCCCAGCACGACGGCCAGCATCAGCACCCAGCGGGCGATCCGGGTACGCATGCGGCCTGATCTCCCTAGAATGAAGTTTCCACCCCAGCACGACCCCACGGGCGGCTGCCTTTGAGGCAATACTAGTCCATGACCCTGCGCATAATCATCGCCGACGACCACCCCGTCGTCCGGATCGGCACCAAGGCCGTGATCGAGACCAGCGGCGTCGGTCGCGTCGTTGCCGAGGCCAGTACCGTCGAAGAGCTGATGCGGGCATTGTCGTCTTTCCCCTGCGATGTGCTGGTCACCGACTACTCGATGCCCGGCGGGCAGCAGGCCGACGGCTTCGCCATGATCGGGATGATCCGCCGCCGCTTTCCGGACCTGCCGGTGCTGATGCTCAGCGTATCCAACAACCTGGCGATCCTGCGGATGGTGAAGTCCACCGGCGTGCTCGGCCTGGTCGACAAGGCGTCTTCGATGGAAGAGCTGCCGCTGGCGATCCAGACCGTGCAGCGCGGCACACCGTACGTCAGCCGCACGCTGAAGGAGCGCATTGACGCGATCGGCACGCAGAGCGTCGATGACGAGGGCCACAAAGAGCTTTCACCCCGCGAAGTGGAGGTACTGCGCCTGCTCGGCACCGGCCTCACCGTCAAGGAGATCGCTCTGCAGCTGCACAAGAGCGTGAGCACCATCAGCCGCCAGAAGGGCGATGCGATGCTGAAGCTTGGCCTGAAGGGCGACGCCGAACTGTTCGACTACCTGCGCGACGGCCACCTCTGAGCGACAGCGCCCCTGATCCGCGCTGCGCGCTTCTGCAATGCCGGACATCGTGCCGGCGTCGCCTGCCACCCCTGGTTACAATCAGCCTCCCCGCCGGGCGCTGCAGGGGCGATCACGGCAGGACATCCACCAGGACGCAACAGGACAGGGAATGAAGATGCGCTTCATGTCGGTATCACTGATCGTCGCCGTGCTGGCGGCCTGCGGGCAGACGCCGGAAACAGCCGATGCGACCGCACCTGCATCGGCACCTGCGGCAGAAGCGACGCCAGTGGCGTCCACGCTGGCCGAGGACGACAACGACATCGAGAAGGGCGTTGATCCGTCGGTATGGGACAACGAAGGCGAGCCGGCAGACGTCACCCCCGGCGACGACATCACGTGCGCCGACGCACCGTTGGCGACCTACTTCTTCACTCTGGTCGGCGGCAACACGGTGGACGACTGCGGCCGCACAGACCCCAGGGTGCTGGCTGCATTCGATGCGCTGATGAAGGACGCCGCGCCCGCCGAATCCACCGATCCGGCGCTGCCGCCGCTGCGCGAGCGTCTGCTCAGTGGGCCCAGCGCACCGGGCAGGCCACTGCAGGTGCAGGACCAGACCTGGTGGTACTACTCGGCCTGCCAGGCGCATCAGTGCAGCACCACCGCGCTGGACATGCTGTACGCGCCGACGCAGGCGAAGCTGGTGGGCCGCCTGGTAACCGACTGCAAGGTGCGGTGGCTGGGCGATCCAAGCGGGGCGCAGCGTGCGCTGATCGAGACGACCCACCCGCTGGACGAGGCCTCGCTGCAAGGCGAAGACGGGTCCTGCAGCTGATACGGCTGCAGGACCGCAACGGTGTACGGAAAGGCCGGGCGGATGCGCGGCCTTTTCTGCTTTCTGCGGGCGCTAAAAAGCGGATCACTCAAGTTCCCTGAATGGCTCGTACATTTATGTACTGCTCAGTTTAATATTCAGGGCCGATTGGGGTGGCTAACGGATAATTCACACCTGTCGCCAGCAGCGCAGCTTCTCCCCTCCCCCGCGCTGCTGGCGATCAAACCAAAATAAAAAAGGTGTCCCGATGATGAAGTCTTCTCTGCTTGCCCTGGGTCTGCTCGCTGCACTGCCGTTCGCTGCTTCGGCAACCGACGGCCTGTCGTACAACTACGTTGAAGGCGGCTACGTGAACACCGATGCCAAGGGCGGCGACGCCGATGGCTGGGCTGCCAAGGGCTCGGTCGCGATCGCGCCGAACTTCCATGTCTTCGGCGATTACAACTCGCAGGAAACCAAGCGCGGCAGCGCCGACGTCGACCAGTGGCGCGTGGGTGTCGGCTACAACTACGGCATCGCGCCGACCACCGACCTGGTGGCCCGCGTCGCGTACCAGAAGTTCGATCCGAAGCACGGCCTGGACTTCAACGGCTACGCCACCGAAGTGGGCGTGCGCACCGCGTTCACCCCGATGATCGAAGGCTACGCGCTGGCCGGCTACGAAGACTTCAGCAAGAAGCACGGCATCAACCCGGACGGCGAGTTCTACGGTCGCGTTGGCGCCCAGGCCAAGTTCAACCAGAACTGGGGCCTGAGCGGCGAAGTGAAGCTGGCCAAGGGCGGCGACAAGGAATGGTTCGTCGGCCCGCGTTTCACCTGGTAATCGGCGTCACGCAGCACCCTGTTGGATGGCGCGGTCTCTCTCCCCTGCGCCACGAAGCCCGGCTCCACGCCGGGCTTCACTTTTTCTGGCCACGCCCTCGTCGGTATGCCACGCCAAACCCAGCGCACGCTGGGTTTCTGCGTTCTGGCCGTTGCGGTCCAGCACGTGATCCATCTCCGGCCGCGCGTGGTCCAAAAAAAACCCCGGCAATGCCGGGGTTTTTCACAATCACTTGAACAGCGTGTCCGGGTATTCCGGTTTCTGTTCGCGTGCCAGCAGCGCACGCAACCCTTCTTCGGGCGTCTGTTCGCCATGCAGCACGGCGCGCACACGTTCGGAGATCGGCAGGTCGATGCCGTGGCGGCGTGCCTGGCGCATGACTTCGTCGGCGGTCTGCACCGACTCCACCACCTGACCGATCTCGCGGATTGCGTCGGGCAGGGATTGCCCCCGTCCCAGGGCCAGGCCCAGGCGACGGTTGCGCGAGAGATCGCCGGTGCAGGTCAGCACCAGGTCGCCCAGTCCGGCCAGCCCCATCAGGGTCTCCGGCTTGGCGCCGATGGCCGCAGCCAGCCGCAGCATTTCGTTGAGCCCACGGGTGATCAGGCCGGCACGCGCGTTCAGGCCCAGCTGCATGCCATCGGCAACGCCGGTGGCCACGGCCAGCACGTTCTTCATCGCGCCCCCCAGCTCGGCGCCGACCATGTCATCGCCGGTGTAGGCGCGGAAGGCCGGGCCGTGCATCGCTTCGGCCACCTGCTGGGCAAAGTCCACGTCGTCACCGTGCACGGTGATGGCGGTGGGCAGGCCCTGGGTGACTTCCTTGGCGAACGACGGACCGGTCACCACGGCCAGCGGCACGTCCGGCCCGAGGACCTCGCGCGCCACTTCGTGCAGGAAGCGTCCCGAACCGGGCTCGAAGCCCTTGGTGGCCCACGCCACGCCTGCTGCGGCGGGCCGCAGCGGTGCCAGCGCGCGCACGGTCTCACCGAACGCGTGCGAGGGCACCACGACCAGGATCCAGGCGGCTCCCGCGACGGCGGCGGCCAGATCGGTGGTCGCGCGCAGCGACGCGGGCAGCGGAATGCCCGGCAGGTAACGGGTGTTCTCGTGGCGCTGGTCGATGGCCTCGACCATGCCGGCGTCGCGGCCCCAGAGCACGGTCGGATGACCGTGCCGGGCCAGCAGGCTCGCCAGCGCGGTGCCCCAGGAACCGGCACCGAGAACGGCGATCTTGTCTGCGTGGCTGCTCATCGGAACGAACGCAGCGCCGATCAGGCGTTGCCGGCCGGCTCGGAATCGGCCAGCGAGGTTTCGCCCTGTTCCTGACGCTGACGCAGGGTTTCGGCGTACAGGCCTTCGAAGTTGATCGGCTGCAGGAAGAACGGCGGGAAGCCGCCGGCCTGGATCAGCTCGCTGACCAGCGAACGCACGTACGGGAACAGGATGTTCGGGCACTGGGTGCCGAGCAGCACGTCGATCGCCTGCGGCTCCAGGCCGATCAGGCCGAACACGCCGGCCTGCTGCACTTCGGCCACGTAGGCGGTCTTGTCGCCGGCCTTGCAGGTCAGGGTGACGGCCAGCACGACTTCAAACGCGTTCTCGCCCAGGCGCTGCACGCGCTGGTTCAGGTTGAGCTGCAGTTCCGGCTGCACGGCTTCGTTGAAGACGGCGGGGGCATTCGGCGATTCGAACGAAACGTCCTTGACGTAGATCTTCTCGACAGTGAACGCGGGGCCGGTGGCGGCGTCGGCCGGCGCGATCGCGCCGTTGGTGTTCTGATCGGACATTTCCTGTAGCTCCAGAATGAATGCTGTAAAAATGGATTGTTGCATCCCCAGCGATGGGGGCGTGTGGCGTCGCGCACAAGGCGCGCAACGCCATCAACGTGAAATCAGTTGCGGCCCTTGACCAGCGGCAGGTCGGCCTGCTGCCACGACGGGATGCCGCCTTCAAGCACGTTGACCTGCTCGAAGCCGGCCTTCTTCAGCGCCTTGGCGGCGGTTTCCGAGGCATTGCCGGTGCGGCACACCAGCACCACCGGGCGCTGTTTGGCATTGGCCACCAGCTTGTGCTCGGGACCGAACTGGCTCGGCTGCGCATTGCGGCTGCCGGCGATGTGGCCCTTTTCGAAGTCGCTGCTGGACGACAGGTCCACCACCAGCGCGCTCCCGGCATTCATCAGCTGGGTCAGTTCGGCCGGCTTGAGCGACGTGTAGCCGCGGAACAGGCGCCGTACTTCGGTCACGATGATGGCCACGGTCAGGCCGACCAGGGCCATCGACAACATCGGGTTTCGGCCGGCAAAGGCCAGCAACTCTTCGTAATTCACTCAGATCACGGGTCGATAAGCGGGCGCCGATTGTCGCACATGCGGGCGAAGCGGCGTCCAGCGGCCACGGGGGCCGGGATTATTGGCCTTGCCAGAGGTCCGGCAGGCCGCCGGCCTGCCACCAGCGCTTGGCCTGCGGGTCCCAGCGCCAGACTTCCTTGACCACCACGGTGCGCTCGGCCTGGGTGTTGACGTTGATGACCCCGATTTCGACCCGGCGCTCCACGGTCCCATCGGGAAGCGCGGCGGTGCTGCGTTCGCGATAGGAGGAAACACGGATCTGCTCGTAGCGGCGCAGCTGCAGGTCGGTCAGCGGGTGGGCCTTGCGGTAGTCCGGGTCCAGGTAGCCCAGCGCATCCTCGGCGTTGCCCCAGCGGATGGTGGAGCCGTACTGGTTCTGGACCTCCTCCAGCGCGGTACGTTGCTTGCGGCTGAGATCGGCCGCAGCCAGCGTCCCCACGCCGGTCAGCAGAAACGATGTCAGGAGCAGGATCTGGACCAGGCGGCGCATGCGAATTCCCCAATAGGCAAGGCGCCCATCCTACCCTCTCGCGAAGGCCACGAAGCGGCCGGTGAGTTCGGCGGCCGGCTTGCCGGCGCTGCCCGGCTGGCGCGCGGTGAGGCCGATCCGTGCCTTGCCGCGCTGCGCGAACGTGGCCAGGAAGCCGTCCCAGTCCGATTCCGCGTCCGCCTGGGCGTCGGCCTGCAGGTCGCCGTACACCGGCGCGAGGTAGCGCACGTGGCTGTCGGCCACGTACACATCGGCATCGAAACCGGCCAGGCGCAGCCGCAGCGTGACCAGCGCCCAGCCGGACAGGGTCAGGGCCGAGGCCAGACTGCCGCCGAAGGCATTGCCCTTGTCGTTGACGTTGGCCGCCAGCGGCGCCTGCAGGCGCAACACGCCGTCACGGTAGTCGTGGACACGTATCTGCATCGCCGCCACCGGCGGCATGCGGTCCAGCACGTGTTGCAGCGCAGCCAGCTGCGCGGGCAGGGAATCGGAAACGGACATCGGAGGGCAACGGCATCGAAGGGCTCGCATAATGCCCGCAATGGACACCGAAGCAAATCCGACGCGCTGGACCCTGTTGTCGCTGCGCCCGCGCGGCCAGCACGCCCCGATGCGCCGCGCCGCCCACACGCTGGGCGCCACGACCATCGCGCTCTCACCGTGGGCGCTGCGCGCGCGCGGCGACGCGGCCACGCGTGCCGCGCTGGATGCGGCGCTGGGCGCCGACCGGGTGATCTTCAGCAGCCCCTCCGCCGTGGTGGCCGCATCGCGCCTGGCCCGGCTCGATGCGCCGCACCCGGGCCAATGGCTGGCGGTCGGCAGCGGCACCGCAGCGGCCCTGCAGCGTGCCGGCGCGCGCGATATCCAGGCCCCGGCGCGGATGGACAGCGAGGGACTGCTGACACTGCCGGCCCTGGCCACCCTGGACGGCCTGCGCGCCGGCCTGGTGACCGCGCCGGGCGGGCGCGGCATCATCGCCGCCACGCTGCAGGCACGGGGCGCGCAGCTGCTGCGCGCCGACGTCTATCTGCGGCAGCCGCTGCCGCTGTCACCACGCACGCTGCAGCGCCTGCGCCATGCGGCGACGCCCTGGGCGCTGGCGGTGAGCAGCGCCGACGCACTGGCCCGGTTGCTGGCGCAGCTGCCCGGGGATCTGCAGGCTCCACTGCGGCAGGCCTGGGTGGTGGCGGCCAGCGAGCGCCTGGCCACGCAGGCCGAGGCCGCCGGCTTTGTCCACGTGGTGCAGGCCGACGGCCCGCTTCCCGCGCAGCTGGTACAGGCGGCGCACAGGGCGATCACACGACGCGCAACTTGCTGAACCCGCGTTTTCACCGGTCTTGCAGGCAGCGCGGGCGGCGGGTGATGCTGTGCACCACGTCGCTCGCCAGCCAGCGGACTGCCCGGCGCGCGCGACAAGGATGCCTGTATGAATGAAGCCGATTCGCCCCCTTCCACCCGTCGTCCCCTGCGCTGGATCGTTCCGGTGCTGGGCCTGCTTGTGGCCGGCGGCGGTGCCGCGTGGGGGTGGACGCAGTGGCAGGCGCAGCAGGCCCAGGCCCGGCAGCGCGACGAAAACGCGAGCCTGCAGCTGCAGGGGCTGCTCGACAGCGTCGAGGCCCTGCGCCGCGACCAGCGCTCCACCTCACAGCGGGTGCAGGACGCGGCGGCCACCAACCGCGTGCTGCGCGACGAGATGCTCGGCCTGAGCCAGCGCAACGCCCTGCTCGAAGACAATATGGCCAAGCTCGCCGACAGCACCCGGCATGGCGCGCAGGCGCTGCAACTGGAAGAGGCCGAACTGCTGCTGAGCCAGGCCGGCCAGCGGCTGGCCTTCGCCGACGACGTGGAGGGCGCCAAGCGCCTGTATGCGCTGGCCGCCGCTGCGCTGGGCGACATCCAGGGCGGCGACTACCTCAACCTGCGCCAGGCGCTGATGCAGGAGCGCAACGCGCTGGATGCACAGGGTCCCGGCGCACGGGCCCAGGCCAGCGCCGCGCTGGCCGCGTTCGCCCAGGCACTGACCGCCCTGCCGGACGCGGTGGCCGACGACGCACGGACCGCCGCCACACCGTGGTGGCACCAGGTGCTGGCCCCGTTCGTGACCATTACCCCGACCCGCACCCAGGGCCCGCTGACCGATGCCGAGCGCGTCGCGGCGTGGGATTCCCTGCAGCTGGAACTGACCCTGGCCCGCGCGGCGATCGAACGCGGCGACCAGGCCGGTTATGAACAGGCACTGGACCGCGTGGCACTGTGGCTGCCGCGGCTGTGGCCGGATTCACCCGCCCTGCGCGAGCGGCGTGGTGAACTGCAGCATCTGCGCACCCGCACGCTGCGCCCCACCCTGCCCGAACTGGGCAGCACCCTGCAGCAACTGCGCGCCATGCGCGATGGGAGATGATCGATGAAGCCATTCCAGTCCCTTGTGGTTCTTCTGTTGGCCGTTGCGCTCGGCGTGATTGCCGCGCAATGGCTCGGCGCCGACTCGCTGCGCCAGTTCGGCGAAGTGATCTACCGCTACGCCGGCAATGACTACCGCTCTACGGTGCCCCAGGTTGCGCTCGCGGCGCTGGTGGCACTGCTGTTGCTGTGGCTGCTGTGGAGCCTGGTGGCCGCGCCGTTCCGGGCGTGGGGCCGCTACCGCCGCAAGCAGGGCCGTGCGCGCCTGACCGAAGGCCTGCAGGCGCATGAGTACGGCCACTGGCAGCGCGCAGAGAAGCTGCTCGGCGCTGCGGCCGAGGACAAAGAGGTGAGCGCGGTGGCGCTGGCCACGGCCGTGCGCAGTGCGCAGGCACGCGGCGACGAGGCTGCCGCCAACCAGTACCTGCAGCGTCTGGCCGGCGAAGACGCCACCAGCCACGCGCTGCTCCTGGCCGAACGTCTGCTTGGCCAGGAACGCCCGGTGGATGCGATCAATGCGCTCGACGTGGCGGCGATCCAGCCGCTGCCGCCGCGCGGTCTGTGGCTGCGCACCGAGGCGCTGGCGCGTGCCGAACGCGCGCACGAGGCGTATGGCCAGCTTGGCGCGCTGCGCAAGCAGAAGGTGCTGCCCGATGATGCCGTGGCTGAACTGGAAGCCCGCCTGGCCGCGCAGTCGCTGCTGGAAGCCGGCGACGTCAATGCGCTGGCCGCGCAGTGGGAAGCCACGCCGAAGGCGCTGCGCAGCGATCCGGATGTGGTGGCCGGCTACGCCCTGCGCGCGGTGGCGCTGGACTGGGACGAACCGGCCCTGCTGACCCTGGAACAGGCCCTGGACACGCGCTGGGACGAATCGCTGGTGACGCTCTACGGGCAGATGCCGGTGGACAAGCTGGCCACGCGCCAGGCCAACCTGCAGCGTTGGCTGGCCAGCCACCCGGCCAGCCCGGCGCTGCTGCTGGCGCTGGGCCGCATCGCCGTGCGTCAGCGTCAGCACGCGGCGGCGGAGGATTACCTGCACCGCGCGATCGCCGCCGGTGCCGGCCCGGCGGCCTGGGAGGCGTTGGGCGAGGTGTTCCACGAGCGGGGTGATGCCCCGCTGGCCGCGCAGTGCTTCGCCAACGCGCTGCGCCAGCAGCGCGGCGAGGACAGCGTCGCGCTCGCCCGCGCCACCGAAGCGGCCGCCGTAGTGACCGAGCGTGCCACGGTGGAGGAGCAGTCGTTGATGGCGCAGCCGTTGCCGGCCGATCCCATCGACCCGGTCGGGGGGCTGCGCGACGAGCGCGACGACTACGGCAATCCCCGCCTGCCGTAGTACCGGGCGCTGCCCGGCAACCGTGCCCCTGCGTGTTGGGGGCACCAACGAAAAAGGCCGCCCTTGGGCGGCCTTTCTCATTCGCACATCGGCCGCGTCAGCGTTCGACGATCGCCACCACGCCCATGCCGCCGGCGGTGCAGATCGACACCAGCGCGCGGCCACCGCCGCGTTCGGCCAGCTGCTTGGCGGCCGTGGCGATCACGCGCGCGCCGGTGGCGGCGAACGGGTGGCCGGTGGCCAGCGACGAGCCCAGCGGGTTGATCCTGGCCGGATCGATCCTGCCCAGCGGTGCGTCCAGGCCCAGACGGTTGCGGCAGTAGTCTTCGCTTTCCCACGCACGCAGCGTGCACAGCACCTGCGCGGCGAACGCTTCGTGGATTTCGTAGATGTCGAAATCCTGCAGAGTCAGGCCGTTGCGCTTGAGCATCTCCGGGACGGCGATGGTGGGCGCCATCAGCAGGCCCTCGCCGTGCACGAAGTCGACCGCCGCCACCTGCGAATCACGCAGGTAAGCCAGCGGTTCGTGGCCGTGCGCGCGCGCCCATTCCTCGCTGGCCAGCAGCACCGCCGAGGCACCGTCGGTGAGCGGGGTGGAATTGGCCGCAGTCAGCGTGCCGCGACCGGATACCTTGTCGAAGGCCGGCTTGAGCGTGGCCAGCTTTTCCAGCGAGGTGTCCGCACGCAGGATGTTGTCGCGCTCGACACCGCGGAACGGGGCGATCAGGTCGTTGAAGAAGCCGCGCTCATACGCCGCAGCCAGCTTCTTGTGCGAGGACACCGCCCATTCGTCCTGCGAGTCGCGGGAGATGTTCCACTCCTTGGCCATGTCCTCGCAGTGGTCGCCCATGCTCTTGCCGGTGCGCGGTTCGGCCACGCCGGGAAACTCGGGCTTGAGCTCGCTGAGCTTGAAGCCACGGGTGAGGGCCTTGAACTTGTCGCCAGTGGTCTTGGCGCGATTGGCCGCCAGCAGGCGCGCGCGCAGCTTCTTGCCGTACACGATCGGCACATCGGAGGTGGTGTCCGACCCACCGCCGATGCCCGATTCGATCTGGCCCAGCGCGATCTTGTTGGCCACCGCGATGATGGTGTCCAGCGAGGTGCCGCAGGCGCGCTGCATGGTGATGCCCGGCGTCAGCGGCGACAGCCCCGAGGACAGCGTGGCTTCGCGGCCCAGGTTCCAGTCGCTGGAGTGCTTGATCACCGCGCCCATCGCCACTTCGCCGAGCTGCTGTCCGTGCAGGCCGAAGCGCTCCACCAGCGCCCCGAGCGTGCGCACCGACATGCCGAGGTTCCCGACGTCCGAGTAGGCCGTGTTCTGGCGGCAGAACGGGATGCGGACGCCACCGAGAATGGCGACGGGACGGGCGTTGGGCATGGAGATACCTGGCATGGGAGGGGTGTCTGCAACATGGCCTGCACGAAGGAGCAGGCATAATGGGGGCAAGTGTAGCTGCCGCCCTGTGATGGGCCAACCGTGAAACCATGAGCAAACCCGACCACGGCATGAATGCCCTTGGCGTACTGGCATTGGAACTGGCCGGCGGCGACGCGCCGCGCCATGCCGCGCTGTCGTCCGAACAGGCCGGTGAACTGGCCGACCGCATCGGCCGCGACCTGGCCAAACTGGTGCCCGGCGTGAGTACGCTGGACTTCGTCTTCGCCGGCGCCCATTTCGACCCGGCCGAGGTGCTGCGTCCGGGCTGGCCGATCCACCGCCGTCTGGAAGAACTGCAGATGCGCGCACCGGGCCGCAGCCAGGGCCCGCGCCTGCTGGCCTTCGGTGCCGGCGCCGACGGCGATGTACCGTTGCCGTTCCAGGCCGATGCCAGCCTCACCGGCGGTGGACTGCGGGTAGTGCCGTTCCTGCTCACGGGGACCGACGTGGCGCAGACCGCCGCTGTGGCCGAGGCGCTGGAGGACGTGCTGCTGGCCCAGGGCATGGCCCAGCCGGATACCGCCCTGCTGGCGCAGAACGCATTTGGCGCGCAGATCGAGCACGCCCGCTTCTTCACCGTGAACGACCTCGCGGCGATGATGTCGATGCAGTACGACAATCAGGGGCTGGCGGTGCTGTGGCCGTTGATCGAGACCGCGTTGATGGCGCCGCAGGCCGAGGAATGGGTGGACGCCGCGCCCGAGCCGCTGCTTCGATACGCCGATGGCGAAGTGCGTATGGCGCTGTTCGATCCCGCCGGCTGGTGCGCGCATTACAACCACGGCAGCGGCGACTGCGATCGCCTGCAGGGCATCTACGACCAGTACCTGATCCGTCAGCGGCAGATGGCTGCGGTGCTGGAAGCCCACGGGCTGCCGGTGCTGTTCGTGCACTGCGAAGCCGGGCAGGACGCCCGCCGGTTGATGGCGGGCTGACAGCGCCGGCCTCCGCTGATGCCCACCCAGAAAAACGCCGGCATTCGCCGGCGTTTTTCGTTCTGCGTCGTGTCGGTTACGGCGCGGCCTTGATCACCGCGCAGGCCAGGCGGGCACCGGCGTTGCCGGTCGGCTGGGTCTTGTAGTCGTCGGCGTCGGCATGGACGATCAGGCCACGCCCGATGATGTCGAAACCATCGCCCTTGCCGATGTTGACGTTGGTCGACACATCGGCGTCGACCACCGCATTGCCTTGGGCGTCGGCCTTGATGTTGGGCATGTCGCCACCGTGGTGCGGGGTGGCAGCCACGCTGCCGTGATCTTCCTTGCCCGGATTGAAGTGGCCGCCGGCGCTGGCGCCGTCCGGCGCGCTGCAGTCGCCCGTCTCATGGATGTGGAAACCGTGTTCGCTGTTGGGCTTGAGGCCGCTGACCTCGCCCTTCACGTGGACCTTGCCGTCGATGACGCTGAAGGTGACGTTGCCCTTGACGGCATTGCCCTGGGTCGGCGCCAGATCGGCGACGGCACTGTGGTTGGCATGGGCATCGCTGCTCATCATCGCCGGCGGCGCGTCCGGGGTGGCGTCGGCGGTCGGCTGGGCGGCGGCGGATTCAGCGGCGGATTCAGCGGCGGGCGTGGCATCGGGCGTGGTGTCGGCCGGCTTGTTGCAGGCGCTCAGGCCGAGCGTGGCAATGGCGGCGAACAACGCGGTATGGATCGGACGCATGTGGATCTCCTTGCAGGTGGCAGTGAATGAACGGTCGTCAGCAGGTCGTGCGCTCAGCGCGTGACGCGGATGACGCCGCAGGCGATTCGGGCGCCGGCGTTGCCGGCGGGCTGGGTGCGGTAATCGTCGGCATTGGCATGCACGACCAGGGCACGTCCGGCGATATCGGTGGCTGCGCCGCCGCCAAGGGTGACGGCTGGCAGACGCACGTCCACGTTGACCCGGCCCTGCGCGTCGGCACGCAGGTTGTCCATGTCGCCGGCATGATGCGCGCCGGCGCCGTTGCGCCCGTGTGCCTGGCCGGTGGGATTGAAATGGGGGCCGGCACTGCTGGCATCCACCGCGCTGCAGTCGCCGCGCTCATGCACGTGGAAGGCAGCGGTCTGCAGCGGCTGCAGACCACCGATGACGCCGGTGATGTGTACCCCGCGGGCGTCGGGGACCAGTGCCAGCCGGCCGCTGACCAGACTGGCCGAGGCCGGTGCCAGGTTGGCTTCGGCCTGCTGGGCCGTGCTGACCAACGGCGCGGCCGGCGCGGCAGGGCGCGGTGGCGGGGTAGTGCCGCACGCGCTGAGCACCAGCGCGGTGGACGCGAGCAGAACAAGACGGGAACTGCGCATGGGAAAACTCCTTGGAGCCAAGCTAGCCGTGGCGTCGTCCACGGGCCATGAAAGAGGGGACACGCGCCGCACACATCGCCGCGACGCGTGGTTCATGCGCCACGGCGGCGGCCGGCGCCGAGCTTGCGGGTAAGGGTATTGCGGCCCATGCCCAACCGCGCGGCGGCTTCGGCACGGCGGCCGTGGGTGATCTGCAGGGCGGCCTCCAGCAGCGCCTGGTCGACCCGCTCGCGCACCTGCGCGTGCAGCCCTTCGGCGCCCTCGGCCAGCCGTTGCCGTGCCCAGGCCGACAGCAGCGTTTCCCATTGCCCGGGATCGCCGGAGGGGCGCGTGCGCGGGTTGCCACCGCGATGCAGCGCGCTGTCGACATCGGCCACGCCGATGGTGTCCGACGCCGCCAGCGCTGCCATGCGCCAGCACACGTTCTCCAGCTCGCGCACGTTGCCGGGCCACTCGTGTTCGCGCAGCGCCTGCACCGCGGCGGCGGTGAGCCGTTTGGGCGGAGTATCGAGCTTGCGCGCGGCGGCGGCGAGGAAGGTGTCGGCAAGCTGGGCGATGTCGTCGCGGCGTTCGCGCAGCGCCGGCAGGCGCAGGCGCACCACGTCCAGACGATGCAGCAGGTCGGCGCGGAAGCGGCCCTGCGCGACCAGCGATTCGAGGTCCTGGTGGGTTGCCGCGATCACGCGCACATCGACCCGGATCAGCTCGCGTCCGCCAACGCGGAAGAACTCACCCTCGGCCAGCACGCGCAGCAGGCGGGTCTGCAGCGGCAGCGGCATGTCGCCGATTTCATCCAGGAACAGCGTGCCGCCGTGGGCCTGCTCGAAGCGCCCCACGTGGCGGCGCTGGGCGCCGGTGAACGCGCCGGCCTCATGGCCGAACAGTTCGCTCTCCAGCAGTTCGGCGGGAATCGCGGCGGTGTTGAGCGCCACGAACGGGCCGGCCGCGCGCGGCGATTCGTGGTGCAGCGCGTGCGCCACCAGCTCCTTGCCGGTGCCGGTTTCGCCATTGATCAGCACCGACAGCGGCGCCTGCGCCAGCCGCCCGATCGCACGGAACAGCGCGCGCATCGCCGGGGTATCGCCCACCAGTTGTGGGCGCTGGTCCGGTGCGGGGGGCGCGGCGGGCTCGCTGGGCGCGGCGAGCGCCGCATCGGGCGCCGGCAGCACGCGCTGCGCCAGTGCCACCGCGTCGTCCAGGTCGAACGGCTTGGACAGGAACTCCTGCGCACCGCCACGGAACGCCCCGGCGGTGCTGGCGACATCGGTGTAGGCCGACATCACGATGACCGGCAACTGCGGATGGGCGGCCTTGAGCTTGTCGAGCAATACCAGGCCGTCATCACCGGGCATGCGCACGTCGGTGAACAGCAGGTCCGGAACGGTCTGCGCGTCCAGTGCCGACAGCGCCGCCGCCGCCCCGTCGAAACCATCGACCTGGTAGCCGGCATCGCGCAGTGCGGTACACAGCACGAAGCGCACCGCGCGGTCATCGTCGACCACCCAGACGCGCTGGCCGGTGGACGGTACTGGATCAGCCATGCGTGGCCGCCTCTTCGTCAGGCGTGCCGCCGCCGATCGGCAGCAGCACGGTGAATACGGTGTGCCCTGGACGCGAGCGGTAGGTCAGGCTGCCGCGGTGTTCGCGCGCGACCTGCTGGGCGAGCGCCAGACCCAGGCCGGTACCCTCGGCGCGGCCGCTGACCAGGGGCAGGAACAGGTGCTCGGCCAGTTCTTCGGGAACGCCGCGGCCGTCATCGGCAATCTCCAGCCGCAGCGCCAGCGGGTGCAGGTGGTCGGTGATGCGCACGCCATGTTCCACGCGCGTGCGCAGGGTGACGGTACCGGCGCCGGCCTGGATCGCATTGCGCACCAGGTTCCACACTGCTTGGGTCAGGCGATCGGCGTCGCCATCGAATTCGGGAATGCTCGGGTCGTAATCGCGTTGCACGCGCACCGCCCAGCCGCCCTCGCTCTCGGCCAGGCGCAGCACGCGCTCCAGCGAGGCGTGGATGTTCAACGGCGCGTGCGGTGCGGCCGGTGCGGGAGAGAGCAGTTGTTCGAGCAGGCCGTTGAGGCGCTCGATTTCCGAGCTGATCAGGTCGATCAGCTCGCGCTCGTCGGGGTCGCGCTGTGCGTTGCGCCGTGCCAGCAACTGGGCCGCGCCCTTCAGGCCGGCCAGCGGATTGCGCAGCTCGTGCGCCAGGCCCTTGAGGGCGGCGCTGAGCGCGCTGGGCAGCGCCTGGGTCGGGTCCAGCCCGGGAAACTCGTCGACCGGATGGGCCTCCAGCAGCCACCCGCCTGCATCCCATCGGCTGAGCCAGCCCTCGGCAAAACGCGGCGCGTCGCCGGGCAACGCCAGCGCCAGCCGGTGCAGGCGCAGGACATCGCGCTCGTCGCGCGCCAGGAAGTGCGCCAGGGCTTCGCCCTGCACTTCCAGCGAGGCCAGCGGTTGGCCCACCAGGCGGCGCCCACTGACGCCCAGCCAGCGCGAGAACGCGGGATTGCAGCCGGCCACGCGGCCGTCAGCGTCGGCCCAGGCGACCGGCGTGCCGAGGGCGTCGAGGGCGGGGGGAACGAGTGCGGCGGTCATTGCACCAATGTAGTGCAAAACGGGGGTGTTGCGCCTGATCGGCACCGCGCCGGCGCTGGACGAATTGACAACGTCTGTGCTGTCTGCACCCACTGTGGTGGATTCGCTGAACGCACGCTATGTCCCGCCTGCCGTACATCTGCACCGCTTGTCGGGTGAATCCCCGAATGCAGAACGTCGGCCGGCCAGACCGGGGGAACCTGCCGGCCGGGGAGGCGGCGGTGGCTTGTGGGGAGGACACCGATCGTTGCCGCGGCAATCCGGTTCGGCCGGTGCGTCCGCTGAGGCTCGTCCTTCGAGGGACCAATTGCGCTCCCCCCTGGTGCCTACGGCATACTCTGCCCACCTGAAGGATCTGCTGCGCACAGGGAAGCGCCCGCATCAGATACAGCATTGATTGGCCAAGCCGTTTATCGGGACTTTCGCCCCAGCTCAGTCGCGGCTCTGAACGACGCCTCTCCCCCAGCTTGCCCTTCAGGTGCTCGGATGCATCTTCAAGGGCGGCGCGCGTCCAGTCCGAAGATCGAGCCAACCAGCACCAGCGCACTGGCCGCACTGGCCAGGATCAACAGCGGTACCCCACCCCGTCCCGCTGACTGCCCCGGGCGTCGCGCGCGCGGCGCGATGGCCGGTGATGCGTGCTCACACGTGCTGAAGGAGGTTGACCAGCCGCCCCAGCGGATCGCGGACGTGGAACCGCCGCACGCCCCAGGGTTCATTGGCCGGGCCGTATGCCAGCGGGATGCCGGCCTGGAGCACCCTGCGCAGCGCTTCGTCCAGGTCATCCACTTCGATCGAGAGATCGGGCACTGCAGTGCCCGAGCCCCCTTCCGAGGCGATGCTGAGCTGTACGGCCATCGTGTCGTCGCCGGCGTAGGTGCGGATCCAGCCGTGGTCCATCGCCACGTGCAGCCCGAGGATGTCGCGGTAGAACCGGTCGGCGAGCGCAGGATTGGACGCGTGCAGGTTGGCCACGATGCGGGTCACTTTCATGGTGTGCTCCGGGCCTGCATCCGGCGGGCCATGAGCACCTCCACCGAATCCACCTCGGCCAGCTGCGCGCGCACCGCGTCGGCCACTGCAGTGAACCGGCGCCGCTGGATCAGGTAGCTCACCACGAACACCGGCAGCATCAGCAGCATCGGTGCCGCGCGCGGGATGATGGCGCTGGCCAGCAGAATCGCCAGGGTGATCAACAACGCATTCCAGTTGTACAGGCCGACGACCCGCACCTCGTTGCGCCGGGTGTCCACCGCCACCAGACCACGCATCACCGGGTAGTAGCGGCGCGCAAAGGAAATAAAGAAGCTCTCGCGGAAGGCGATGCGGCCATCCGGCAAGGGACGGAAGACCAGCGGCAGCCATGTTTCGTTGGTGACGTCGCGTTCTAGGGCGTTCAGCGCAAGGCGGGAGCGCAGCGCCGCCGGCGCGGGAACGCGCGCGGTGAAGGCGACGATGCCGACGCCAAAGTACCAGGGCACCCACGCAAGCTGAAGGACGACTTCGATCAGGAGCAGTGCGATCAGGGCAAGGGCCATCGATCATCCGCGACAGTGGGCGTTGTCTGGCCAGCATACCCCGGCGCGCCGGAGGGGCGCGGCGATCAACCGCCGCCGGGGCTGGGAAGCGCCATGCCCTTGGGCCACAGCAGCCACAGGCGGCCCCTCTGCTTCATGTGCCCGGCCAGCGCGCCGGCGGCATCACCGGTGCCCCAGAACAGGTCCGCGCGCACCTCACCGGTGATGGCACCGCCGGTGTCCTGCGCGGCCACCGGCCGCACCAGCGCCGCCCCATCCGGACGCGTGGTGGACAGCCACAGGAGGCTGCCCAGCGGCACCACGCTGCGGTCCACCGCGACGCTGTAGCCGGCCGTGAGCGGCACGTTCAACGATCCGCGCGGGCCCTCGTCGCCGTCGGCACCCTTGGCGAAGAACACGTAGCTGGGGTTGCTGGCCAGCAGCTCGGGCACCCGCGTCGGATGCGCGCTGGCCCACGCTCGGATGGCGTCCATGCTGACCGCGTCCTTGGCCAGTTCGCCCTGCTCCACCAGCCAGCGGCCGATCGGGCGGTAGGGATGGCCGTTCTGGTCGGCGTAGGCCAGGCGCAGATGCCGGCCATCGTCGAGCTGGACGCGTCCCGAGCCCTGTATCTGCAGGAACTGCAGGTCCATCGGGTCGGTGAGCCAGGCCAGGATGGGCGCGTTGACGCCGTGGGCGGCGATGCGCGCGGCATCGTCATAGGGTTTGAGCACGCGTCCCTCCACACGGCCGCGCAGGCGCTTGCCCTTGAGTTCGGGGTAGACGCTGTCCAGCTGCACGCTGACCATGTCGCCCGGCACGCCATACACCGGCACGGTGGCGCGCGCGGTGCGGGTCAGGCTGCCGGGATAGATCGGCTCGTAGTAGCCGGTGATCAGGCCCTCGGCACGGTTGCCGGCGGCACGCAGGGCGTAGACATCCAGGCTGTTCTGCAGGAACGCGCGGATGGCGGCCGGCGTGGCATCCACGTGACCCGCCGCCACACAGAGGGGCGCCCACGCGGCATCGCCCTTCAAGCGCGGGCAGGCGCTGCGCCACGCCGCGAAACCCGCCTTCAGGTCGGTGTCGGACACCGCAGGCAACGCGTTCCAGTCGGCTTTGGCGTAGGTGCTGGCAGGTGCGGCGCCGGGGCGGGCGTTCTGGACGGCGCAGCCGGTCAGCAGAACCGACGCCAGCAGGATCGTGGCGCTACACAGGCGTGCGGCGATGCGGCGCGGGGCCTTCATGGGCGGTATTCGTGTGGCGACTGCAGGGAGGCAATTGTAGGGGCGACGGGGAGTCGGCTCTACCGCGCCTGCTGCAGCAGTGAATGCAGGATGCGGGCGTCGTCGGCATCGAGCGTGGGCGGCAGGTCGTCGCGGCCGCGGAAGCGGCGATGGAAAGCGCCGGCGGCCGCATCGCGATCATCGAGCGGGTAACCGAAGGCCTGCAGCCCCAGCCACGGATCGAACCCGGCCGGTGCGGGGCCGTCGGCGTCGCGCGGCCAGAGGCCGAAACCGGCCGCAGCCAGTTGCTGCCACGGGAAGAAGCGGCTCGGGTCCTGCTTGCGCGCGGGCGCGAGATCGGCGTGCGCGATGATCTGGCTGCGCGGGATATCCAGGCGGGTGCACAGGTCGTCGAGCAGACGGATCAGGGCCGCGATCTGGTCGGGCGCGAACGGGCTGCTGCCGTCGTTGTCGATCTCGATGCCGATCGAGGTGGAGTTGAGATCGGTGAGGCCGCCCCAGCGTCCACCGCCGGCATGCCAGGCGCGGCGGTTGTCGGCGACGAGCTGGTAGATGTGGCCATCGGCACCCACCAGATAGTGCGAACTGACCCTGCCGCCGCTGTTGGCGGTCCGCAGGGTGTGCAGGCTCTGCTGCACGTTGTCCTGGTCGGTGTGATGCAGAACGATGATGACCGGGCCGCGCGCGTTGTGGTTCGGCGATGGCACCCAGGTGGCGAGCGGGCTGCGCAGGTCGGTGGGTGTGGTAGCGCAGCCGGCGAGCAGCAGGAATGCGAGCAGCAGGAGGGGCGCGCGGAGATTGGGCATGGGGGGATTGTGGCAAAAAAATGGCCGGGGGTCCTTGCGGGACCGACCGGCCAATACAGCTTCTCTCTCTCGTTTCTTGTTTCTTCCTGTGCCGGGCAGAGCCCGGCACTACGGATGGTTCGTTGCCGGGCAGAGCCCGGCACTACGGATGGTTCGTTGCCGGGCAGAGCCCGGCACTACGGATGGTTCGTTGCCGGGCAGAGCCCGGCACTGCGGGTGGTTCGTTGCCGGGCAGAGCCCGGCACTACGTCATGCGTCGGCGCGGGGTCACGTGGACTGCGCGCGCGTGCGAGGCTGTCAGGCTTCGTACGCAGATTCGCCGTGCGAGGTGACGTCCAGACCGGTGCGTTCTGCTTCCTCGCTCACGCGCAGGCCGAACACCATGCGCACCACCAGCAGGATCGCCACGGTCACTACGGCGCACCAGACGATGGTGAAGCCGACGCTGACCAGCTGCACCCAGACCTGGTGGCCGATGTCGAGGTCGGCCTTGGTGCCGCCCAGCGACTGCGCGCTGAACACACCGGTGAGGATGGCGCCGACGATGCCGCCGATGCCGTGCACGCCGAACACGTCGGCAGTGTCGTCCACGCGCAGCAGACGCTTGAGGCCGGTGACGCCCCACACGCAGACCACGCCGGCGACCAGGCCGATCACGATCGCGCCGAGCGGGCCCACGGTGCCGCAGGCCGGGGTGATGCCGACCAGGCCGGCCACTGCGCCGGAGGCCGCGCCCAGGGCCGACGGCTTGCCCTTGCTCACCGCTTCCACCAGCGTCCAGCCAAGCACCGCTGCGGCCGTGGCGAGGATGGTGTTGATGAAGGCGAGCGAGGCGACGGTATCGGCAGCGGCGGCCGAGCCGGCGTTGAAGCCGAACCAGCCCACCCACAGCAGCATCGCGCCGATGTAGGTGAACGGTACGTTGTGCGGCTTCAACGCGGTCTGGCCGTAGCCGATGCGCTTGCCGACGAAGTACGCGCCGACCAGGCCCGCCACGCCGGCATTGATGTGCACCACGGTGCCGCCGGCGAAGTCGATCGCGCCCATCTCACCCAGATAGCCGCCGCCCCAGACGATGTGCGCCATCGGGATGTAGCTCAGGGTGAACCACAATGCCGAGAACAGCAACACCGCTTTGAACTTGATGCGTTCGGCGAAGGCGCCGACGATCAGGGCGGTGGTGATGCCGGCGAAGGTGGACTGGAAGGCGACGAACAGATAGTCCGGCAGGCCCTTGATCGGCGTGTTGCCCACCGAATCCGGCGCGAAGCCCTTGAGGAACGCGAACTCGGTGAACGAGCCGAAGAAGGCGTTGCCCTGGCTGAACACCGCGCTGTAGCCGTAGGCCACCCACAGCATCAGCACCAGCGAGAACACCACCAGAATCTGGCTGAGGATCGACAGGACGTTCTTGGACCGCACCAGGCCGCCGTAGAACAGGGCCAGGCCGGGCACCACCATCAGCAGCACCAGCAGCGTGGAGGTCAGCATCCAGGCCACATCGCCGTGATCGAAGGCGGGCGCGGCCGCGGCGGCCACCTCGGCGACCGGCACCGCCTGCGCGGTCGCGAGCGGCTCGACGGCGACGGTTTCCGACGGCGCCGGGGTGACCTGCGCCTGCGCATGCGCCTTGCCGGAGAACGCGCCAACGGCCAGGGCGCTGACCAGCATCATCAGGCACACGGCATGGAACCGGGCTTGCCACCCGGTGAACAGAGAAGTCTTCATTGTGGGCTCCGAAGGGGGTTAGAGCGCGTCGGCGCCGATTTCGCCGGTGCGGATGCGGACGACCTGCTCGACCGCGGTGACGAAGATCTTGCCGTCGCCGATCTTGCCGGTGCCGGCCGCGTTCTGGATCGCTTCGACCACCGCGTCCAGCCGGTCGTCGGTGACCACGGTTTCAATCTTGATCTTCGGCAGGAAATCCACGACGTACTCCGCGCCGCGATACAACTCGGTGTGGCCCTTCTGGCGACCGAAACCCTTGACCTCGGTCACGGTGATGCCCGACACGCCCGCATCGGAGAGGGCCTCGCGGACCTCGTCGAGCTTGAACGGCCGGATGATGGCGGAGATCAGTTTCATGCGCATATCCCGATGGTGGATGGAACCGGCCCGCGCGTGCAGGCCGATGTCAGGTCGACCGGCGGCCACTTGCACATGGCCGCCGGTCGTTGCGCCGAACGTTGCATGGGCCACGCCAGTGCCGACACCCACGAAGGGCGGCGCCAGCGGTGACGCGGGAGGGAGGAAGGGCCCATGCGCGTCCGGTCTCTCTTGCCCCTGGTGAAACGTGTTGCGTGCGATGTGGCTCCCCAGCCACGCCGCATTTCTGCAAAGCGGCGACGACGACGAAGGTGGGAGGGAAGTCCTTCGTCATCGTCGCCAGGTGCTCAGTTGGCGTAGTACATCTGGTATTCGAGCGGATGGGTCGCCGCGCGGAAGCGGGTCACTTCCTGCATCTTCAGCGCGATGTAGCCGTCGATGAAGTCGTCGCTCATCACGCCGCCGGCCTTGAGGAAATCGCGATCCTTGTCCAGCGCTTCCAGGGCCTGGTCCAGCGAGGAGCAGACCTGCGGGATCAGCTTCTCTTCTTCCGGCGGCAGGTCGTACAGGTCCTTGTCGCTCGGTGCGCCCGGGTCGATCTGGTTCCGGATGCCGTCCAGGCCGGCCATCATCAGCACGGTGAAGGTCAGGTAGCCGGACTGGATCGGATCGGGGAAGCGCATTTCAATGCGGCGCGCCTTCGGGTTGGACACCCACGGAATGCGGCACGAGGCCGAACGGTTGCGGGCCGAATAGGCCAGCATCACCGGCGCTTCGAAGCCCGGGACCAGGCGCTTGTAGCTGTTGGTGCCGGCGTTGGCGAAGGCGTTGATGGCCTTGGCGTGCTTGAAGATGCCGCCGATGTACCACAGCGCCATCTGCGACAGGCCGCCGTAGCCGTCGCCGGAGAACAGGTTGACGCCGCCCTTGGACAGCGACTGGTGCACGTGCATGCCACTGCCGTTGTCGCCGACGATCGGCTTGGGCATGAAGGTGGCGGTCTTGCCGTTGCGGTGGGCGACGTTCTTGATCACGTGCTTCATGCGCAGCAGCTCATCGGCCTTCTGCACCAGGGTGCTGAACTTGGTGCCGATTTCGCACTGGCCGGCGGTGGCCACTTCGTGATGCTGCACTTCCACTTCGATGCCGACCTGTTCCAGCGTCTTGCACATTTCAGCGCGCAGGTCGTGCAGCGAGTCGGTCGGCGGGACGGGGAAGTAGCCGCCCTTCACCGCCGGACGGTAGCCGCTGTTGGCGCCGTCGTACTTGTCGCCGGTGCTCCAGGCCGCTTCTTCGGAATCGATCTTGAAGAAGGTGTGGCCCATGTCGTTGGCGAAGCGCACCGAATCGAAGATGAAGAACTCCGGCTCCGGACCGAAGAAGGCCTGCTCGGCGATGCCGGAGGACTTCAGGTAGGCCTCGGCGCGCTTGGCGATGCCGCGCGGGCAGCGGCCGTACGGCTGCATGGTGGCCGGGTCGAGGATGTCGCAGCTGATCACCAGGGTCGGGTCGGCATAGAACGGGTCGATGTAGGCGCTTGCCGGATCCGGCAGCAGGACCATGTCCGACTCATTGATGCCCTTCCAGCCGGCGATCGAGCTGCCGTCAAACATCTTGCCTTCTTCAAACAGGGCCGGCTCCACGATGCCGACCGGGAAGGTGACGTGCTGCTCGATACCGCGCATATCGACGAAACGCAGGTCGACGAACTCGATCTGGTTGTCCTTGATCAGCTTCTCAACATTTTCCACGGACATCGGTGAAACCTCGGATGGATGATTGCGTACTTGGATAGAGCAATCGGCGTGCCAACTTTTATCGCGAGCTAACCCCATGATTTCATTGAACACCTGCCCTGCTGGCGGCTGAACCGTGCGCACCATAACGGTGCAATGGCCGCACCACGCACACATTTGGTGCGCGGTTTGATGTTCTATGCTCTACCGCGATTTCACCCTTTCCGAGCCCCAGCCCGCCGATGTCCGACCTGCTCTCCGCCCTCCTGTTGGGCATTCTCGAAGGCCTCACCGAATTCCTGCCGATCTCCAGCACCGGCCACCTGCTGATCGCCCAGCACTGGCTCGGCGCGCGCTCGGACTTCTTCAACATCGTCATCCAGGCCGGTGCGATCCTGGCCATCACGCTGGTGTTCCGCCAGCGCCTGTGGTCGCTGGCCACCGGGCTGCACCAGCGTGACAACCGCGACTACGTGCTCAAGCTCGGCACCGCGTTCCTGGTCACCGCCGTGGTCGGCCTGCCGGTCCGCCTGGCCGGCTGGGAACTGCCCGAGACGGTCACGCCGGTGGCCTGGGCGCTGATCATCGGCGGGATCTGGATGATCCTGGTGGAAGCGCGCGCCGCGCGATTGCCCGATCGCGATACGGTCACCTGGAAAGTGGCGGTGCTGGTGGGCCTGGCCCAGGTGGTGGCCGGCGTGTTCCCGGGCACCTCGCGTTCGGCTGCGGCGATCTTCATCGCCATGCTGTTCGGGCTCAGCCGCCGCGCGGCCGCCACCGAGTTCGTGTTCCTGGTGGGCATCCCGACCATGTTCGCCGCCAGCGCCTACGCATTCCTGGAACTGGCCAAGGACGGCAAGCTCGCCACCGAGAACTGGACCGATGTGAGCGTGGCCTTCGTTGCCGCGGTCATCACCGGCTTCGTCGTAGTGAAGTGGCTGCTGGGCTACATCAAGGGCCACCGTTTCACCGCGTTCGCGCTGTACCGGATCGTGCTGGGCGCCGCGCTGTTGTTGTGGTTGCCGGCTGGCAACTGAACAGACCCGCCGCGCGACAACCCCGTTTTCCACGCCCCGGCGTTTTTCCCCTGGTTCCCAAGGAGATGTGCATGAACCGCAACCGCAACCTGATGCTGATCCTGCCGCTGGCCCTGCTGGCCGCCTGCAGCAACCCGTCCGCCACCGCACCTGCCGGTACCGGCGGCGATGACCTGGCTCCGGCCCCGACCGCCGCCGCCGATCAGAAGGCCGTTGCGGCACTGGACGCGCAGCGCCTGCAGGGCAACCACTGGCGCCTGGACAGCGCCACCGATGCCAGCGGCAAGCGCGTGGATGCGCTGTTCGCCCGCGAGGACAAGCCGGTCACGCTGGACTTCCAGGATGGCCGCATCGCAGTGAGCAACACCTGCAACCGCATGGGCGGCAGCTACACGTTGGCCGACGGCACGCTGACCGTGTCGCCGATGGCCTCGACCATGATGGCCTGCACCGACAAGGCGCTGATGGCGCTCGACCAGGCCATCGGCAGCCGCCTGGAAGGTGCGCTGAAGACCGAACTGGCTGGCGAAGGCCAGCTGACCCTGCGTACCGCCAGCGGCGACGTGCTGGTGTTCACCCCCGAGCCGACCGCCGAAACCCGCTACGGCGGCCCGGGCGAGACGGTGTTCCTGGAAGTGGCCGCGCAGACCAAGCCGTGCTCGCACCCGCTGATCCCGAACATGCAGTGCCTGCAGACCCGCGAAGTGGCCTTCGACGACAAGGGCCTCAAGCAGGGCACGCCGGGTGAGTTCGAGAACTTCTACGGCACCATCGAGGGCTACACCCACGAAGATGGCGTGCGCAACGTGGTGCGCGTGAAGCGCTACAAGATCGCCAACCCGCCGGCCGACGGTTCCTCCGTCGCGTATGTGCTGGACATGGTGGTCGAGTCGGCGAACGAGAAGAAGTAAGGCCGCCGCAGGGGAGGTGCCGGCCTGGGGCCGGCACCTGTCCGTGCTTCAGGCCAGCGCGGGATTGAGCGTGTAGGTCCCGTGCAGCGCCGCTTCGGCCAGGATGTGGCCCTGCATCGCACGGTGCACATCGGCAGCGGTGAACGGGGTGGGCAGCGCGAGCTGCGCCACGTCCAGGGCGAACACGCGGAAGAAATACCGGTGCACGCGCTCGTCGTTGAACGGCGGGTACGGGCCGTCATAGCCCAGGTACTGCCCGGCCATGTCCGGGTTGCCGGCAAACCAGCCGGTGAAGTCGTTCAGACCCTGGCGTGCGCCCGGCGGACCGGCCGGGGCCACCTTGCCCTTCACGGTGAACCCGTCGCTGCAGCTGCCTTCGGCGAGCTCACGCACGTCGGCGGGGATGTCGGCCATTGCCCAGTGGGTGAAATCGCCGCGCGGCTGGTCGCGCGGCACGGTGCAGTCGGAACGGCCGACCGTTTCGGGCACGGTCGGCACGTCCGGATCGATGCACAGCAGCGCGAACGCGCGCGTGCCGGCCGGGACATCGTCCCAGGCCAGGTGCGGGTTGCGGTTGCCGGCGAAACCGTGGGCGTCGCCGGCCGCGAAGGTCGCGGCGATCGGCTGGCCGTTGATCAGGCTGTTGCTGGTCAGATGCATGGGATCGTCCTCACTCTTCCGGGTAACCCAGACGCACCGCCACCGGGGTGAGCAGGGCGAACGCGCTGGCCATGATGTCGCGGTACTGGCGCCAGTGGCCGGGCGGCAGGCGTGCCGGGCCGAGGGTGTCGGCCGGCGGGAAGCGCACGCCGAACAGCGTTTCCAGGCGGTGTGCCATCGCGCCGGCATCGTTGCCGATGTCGTCGATGCGCAGCAGCACATGCGGGTACAGGCTCTGCTCGTGCAGCGTGGCCACCTGGGCCAGTGCGCGGGCCAGCCATTCGGCGGCTTCGTTGAGCGAGTTCACCGCGAACGGTGCCGGGGCGCCGAAGGCCATCCAGTCCAGCAGCATGTCGCGCGGATCGCGCAGTGCCACCAGCAGGCGGCCTTCCGGCAGCTGCGGACGCAGTGCCCACAGCAGGGCGTTGTCCCACCACAGCAGCCAGTCGATCACGGTGCCGTCGGCCAGGCCGCGCGCGGGCAGGGTTTCACGCCACTGCTCGACCAGACGCTCCGGGGTCAGCTTGCCGGTCGAGAGCTCCTGCAGCGTGTGGTAGCTCTGGAAGGCATCGTCGGGCGGGGTCGGGCCGAACCGGTCGCCGCGCAGCACCGGGCTGGCCGCGGCGATGCCGGCGATCACCCGCTCCACGCCGGAGCCCGGGGCGCCCCACACGAACATCGGGCGGGCGCTGACGTCGTCGCCTACCGGCGCCAGATCCGGCCAGCTCAGCGGCGCCTTGGCCTGCGGCGGCAGCGGCAGACGCTGCGGCGACTGCGCCGCGTGCACGCCCAGCCAGGTGTCGAGCGCGTCACGGTGCTGGCCGGCACGGTCCTGCACCGCGCCCAGCCACGACCGCAGGCCATCGCGGGCCTCGGCCGGGGCCTGTTCGATGAACTGCTGGACATGCACCACGGCGGCGGCCGGATCGCGCTTCAGCAGCGCTTCGACGATGCGGGTCTCGCCGCTGGCACGGCCGGGTTCGAGCGCGACGATGCGGCGGGCCACCGCCTCGGCGCCGTCCACGTCCTTGGCCATGTCGTGCAGGCGCATGCGCGTTTCCAGCGCCGGCAGATGCACCGGCATCGCCTGCAGCCAGCGTTCGGTGACCGCCACGGCCTCATCGCTGCCCACCGACTCCACCGACAGGCGCGCCAGCCACAGGTCGTGCACCTCCGGGTGCGATTCCAGCGCGGCGTCCAGATGCTCGCGGGCCTGCTGTTCGCGGCCAAGTCGCTGCCAGCACATGAGCAGCAGCTGCAGCACTTGGCGGTCCGAGGGAGCCTGCTCCAGTGCGGGCAGCAGATGCTCCAGCGCCTGCAGCGGTTGCCCGGACTGCAGCGCCAGTTCGCCGGCCAGGCGGCGCATGGCCACGCTGTCACCGCCCGGGGCGGCCAGCATCGGGCCCATCATGGCCGACGCGCTGTCCACGTGGCCCTGGCGCAGCGCCAACTGCACGACCAGGCCCTGCAGCGTGGTCAGCGTGGGATTGAGTTCAAGCACGCGGCGGAACGCCTGTTCGGCGAAGGCCAGCATGTCCTTGCCCAGATAGGCAAAACCGAGCGCGTACAACACGCGCGAGTCGCCCGGCATGGCTTCGCTGGCGGCCGACAGCAGGGCCAGGGCACGGTCGCCCTCGCCACGGCGCAGCGCCACCATGCCGTTGATGGCGGCCACTTCAGGGTGGTCTTCCTCGATGCGGCTGGCCAGGCGCGCCAGGCGCTCGGCTTCGTCCACGTCGTTGCGGCCCAGCGCCAGGTGGGCCTGCATCAGGTAGGCCGACAGTTCGTTGGGGTTGAGCGCGGCAGTGCGGTCCAGCGCCGAGCCGGCGGCCTCGAACTGACGCAGCGCCATCAACAGGCCGGCCTGCATCAGGTGCAGGTCGGCATCGTCCGGGGCCAGCGCCAGCGCCTGCTGCAGGCTCTCCAGGGCCGGTTCGAGCTGATCCTGCTGCTGCAGCGCCAGGGCCAGCAGGCGATGGGCCTGCGGCTGGGTCGGTTCGGCCGCGGTCCACTCGCGGGCCAGCTGCACGGCATCGTCCACCGCGTTGCGGCGCAGGGCTTGAATGATCTTGTCTTGCATGACGGTCCAGCTTGGGGTCAAACCCCGATTGTAGGGTCGCGCCGGGGTCGCTGCCGACATTCCGGGCGATCGGCCGGCTCCGGGCTCAGCGCGGCAGCGCTTCCAGGCGCAGGCGCTGGGCGACCCAGCGCTCGGAGAAGCCATCGCCGCGCCAGTTCTCCAGGAAGCCGCAATGGCCGCCCCACGGGGCGATTTCCAGGTGGGCGTGGGCCGGCAGTCGCCAGCCGTTGAAGGTGGCGAACGGGATCACCGGGTCGTCCTGCGCCATCAGGATGTCGGCCGGCACTTCCAGCCCGGCCAAGCGGTCGCCGGCGATGGAGTAGCCGTCGAAGTACGCCTGCAGCGAGCCGAAATCGGTGTGGTGTTCGACCAGCCATGCGGTCAGCGCGCGGATGTCCAGCTTGAGCACGCGGTCATCCCAGTCGCTCAGCTCCGGGAAGAGATCGCGCTTGCGGCGCAGCGAACCGGCCCATTTGCGCCGGAAATACCAGTCGTACATCGCCGGACCGTTCTCGATGCTTTCCATCGTGATCGCCGGATCCAGCACCGGGCACACCGAGGCCACCCGCCGCAGCGGCACGCCCGCCGAGGGCGCACGCAGCGCCAGACGCAGCACGAAGTTGCCGCCCAGCGAATAGCCCGCCGCCACCAGCGGCAGGGAGGGCCAGCGCCGCGCGATGTCGCCGGCGGCCTGCACCACTTCATCGATGCGGTTGGAGTGGAAGATGCCGGGATTGAGGTGATGGGTGTTGCCGTGGTCGCGGAAGTTCAACCGGACCACGTCGTACCCTTCCTCGAGCATGCGCGCGGCGGTCATGCGCATGTAGCTCGACTCCGCGCTGCCTTCCCACCCGTGCAGCAGCAGCGCCATGCCGACCGGCTCGCGGTCGTCGATGCGGCTGTGCCAGCCCTGCAGTCGCACGCCTTCGCCGCCATCCAGGATCAGCTCTTCAGTCACCGCCCCGGTCGCGGCCAGCAGCATCAGGCCGCGCTGCATGCGCATGCGGCTGGAACTGAGCATCGACTGCAGGTGCGGATTGCGCAGCCAACGCGGCGGACGGTAGTCGGCAGCGGTCAACATGGGCGCGAGCCTGCTCCGGCCTCCGACGCTGGCGCGTGAAGAAGCGCCATCGCCCTACTCGGCAGTCATGGCCGCCAGAATGCGCGCACGCGAGGTTTCGGCGATGCGGCGACGGCCGTCCAGATCATGGGTGTCGATGGGCGCGAGGAAATGCACCTCGGCCCGGCGTGCGGGTTCGCCCAGCAGGCGCAGGAAATTGGCGAAGAAACTCTCGCCGGGGCCGAAGGCGACAATCGTCTGCGCATCGCCGTGATGGCCGTAGCGCAGCGCCACCGGCTGCACCGGCACCTGGGTTTCGACCGCGGCCTGGAAGATGCGCGCATGGAACGGCCCGACATCGTGGCCGCCGCGGGTGCGGCCTTCGGGAAACACGCCGACGGCATGGCCCTCGCGCAGCCGGACCACCATCGCCTGCATCACCCCGCCCAGCGACTCGGTGCTGCCGCGCTGGTGGAAGATGGTCTGGCCGCGTGCGGCGAGCCAGCCGACCACCGGCCAGCCGGCGATTTCGCGCTTGGCCACAAAGCCCATCATGCGCTGGCTGTGCAGCATGGAAATGTCGACCCAGCTGACGTGGTTGGCCACGAACAGCACCGCGCCCGGCAACGGCTCGCCGATGCGGCGCGTGCGGAAGCCGAAGATCCACATCAGGCCGCCGGACCAGGCGTTGACCACCGCATGTTCCAAGGGACGGCCACCCACGCGGAGGCGCCCCCACGGCGGCAGCATGCCGATCAGGGTCAGCGGCAGGAACAGCAACAGGTGGACCAGCAGCAGCGGTACGCGGTACAGGTAGCGGCACACACGCGCCACGCCGCCACGTGGGGCCGGGGTGGGGGAAGTCATCCGCGAACGATACCCGAGCGCCGCAGGCTCTGCCAGCGTATAGCGGTCAGATCGATGACATGCCGGGGCCAGCCGCCGGCCCCGGTCAAGCCACTGCTCATCCACGGCACAACGCCCCCGCCGTCAGTGCGCCGGCGCACTGAGCCGACCGGCGCAACACAGCATCCGTGCGGTGCGTCGATCAGCCCGGCCGTACCGCCGGCACCACCGCCAGGGTCAGCCGCGACGTGCACACCAGGCGACCCGCGTCATCTTCGATGCGGATGTCCCACACATGCGTGCTGCGCCCGACATGCACCGCGCGCGCGATACCGGTGACGAGGCCGCCGCGCATCGCACGGATGTGGTTGGCGTTGATCTCCAGGCCGACGCAGACCTGCTGGGTGGTGTCCACGCACAGGTTGCCGGCACTGCTGCCGAGGGTTTCGGCCAGCACCACCGAAGCGCCACCGTGCAGGATGCCGTACGGCTGGCGGGTGCGTTCGTCCACCGGCATGGTGGCGCTGACCCAGTCCTCGCCGGCCGCGGTGAACACGATGCCCAGATGCTCGATCAGGGTGTTGCGGCTCAGCGCGTTGAGTGCCTCGATGGACACTGCCTCGCGGAATACCTGGGTCATGCCGTGTCTCCGTCAGACGTAAGCGTTCAAAGAATCGGTACCAGCCCCGCGCCGAACGCGGTCAGCATGCGCACCAGCAGCCACTTCGGGCCGACGTTGACTTCGGGGAAGTCGCCCACGGCGGTGTAGCACGCGTGGAAGTTGGCGTCCTGGCGGGGCAGCGGCCGGGGGCAGTCCGGACCGGGCTGGAATTCGTAATCGGTGGCGTAGCGCCACGGCCAGAAATCCAGCACGGGCAGCGCCTCGGAGGCCTTGCCGACGCTGTAGTTCAGGCCGGACAACACCGGCGGCTTGGCGCGCGGTGCCACCGTCCAGGAGTTCTTCGGGTCGATGTCGCGCAGGATGCTCTGGGCAAGCTGCTCGGCGAACACCGGGTCGTCGATGATCACCGCGCCTTCGGTGTTGTAGTTCTCGCTGCGCGGATCGAAGTTGTGCGTGCCGATCACGCCGATGCGGCGGTCCACCACCATCGACTTGGCGTGCAGCCCCATGCGCGCGCCGGTGCGGGTGACCGGCAGCGGCTTGTTGACCGCCTTGGTGCCCAGGAACGAAGGGCGCGTTTCGGCGCGCAGCACGCGGCGCTCGACCTCGCTGCCGTCGGTACCACGACGGCGGCCGCTCGGGCTGCTGTCGCGGGTGCCGTTACGACGCGCGGTGATGCTGCGTTCACTGCTGCTGCCGCTGCTGCCACCGTGTGCGTTGCTGCCGGCCGCGCTGCCACCGATCAGGCTGCTGCGCCGGCCTTCACCGGGCGTGGCTTCGCCCAGCGGTGCCGGCAGCAGGTTGCGGTAGTCCACCGGCGCATCCAGCGGGAACGGCTTGTATTCGTAGATGTTGAAACCCAGCTCGCGCAGATTGCGGCGTTTGTACTTGTAGGACAGCGCGTACACGATGGGGTTGTCGGTGGCGGCCAGGCTGTTGGTGGACACCACGATGCGCGGTGCCTGCGGCCGCTTGCGCAGCTCGCGGAACAGCGTTCGGGCCGGCTTGGACAGCACCAGGTAGGGTGTCTGCAGCAGCACTTCGGACCGGGCGCCGGCAATCAGCGCATCCAACTGCGGCTCGGTCACGTGCTGGCCGTTGGCCGGTTGGCTGGCGCGCTCGCGGCGGTGCTTGCGTGGCAGGTCGGCCACGTACTGGACCGCCGCCACCGGCAGGGCGGTATCGACGAATGTGCGCGTGATGAAGGCCGGGTCGTCGGCTTCGGCACTCACCCGCGCGACCCGCTCCGGACGCCGGAAACCGGTCGGCGGCATCGCCGGCACGCCCTGTCGCACCAGGGTGCGGCCGACATCGTTCAGGCGCTCGGCCGGCACACTGCGTGGCGCGCGCCAGAACGCGTCGAAGTTGGCCGCCATCTCGCGCACTTCGGGGCCGGCGACCACCACGTCGCGATCGCGGAAGTTGTACTCGGCGTCCCAGTCGTAATAGTCGTCCTGGTAGTTGCGCCCGCCGACCATGCCGAGCGCGTCGTCGACCACCAGCAGCTTGTTGTGCATGCGCTGGTTGAAGCGCCGGAAGCAGCACAGCACGCTGCCGGCGTAGTCGAAGTAGTTCAGCCGCGCCTTGCCGAAGGTCGGGTTGTAGACGCGCAGTTCGAAATTCTGATGGCTGCCGGCAAGCGCGCCGAGGATCTCCAGGTCGGAGATCGCCGACAGCTGGTCGATCAGCACCCGCACCTTGACCCCGCGCCGGGCCGCGCCCAGCAGTTCGTCCAGGATCAGCCGGGCGCTGTCGTCCTTGTCGAAGATGTAGGTCTGCAGGTCGATGCTGCGCGAGGCGCTGCGGATCAGGTTCAGGCGCGCCACCAGCGAGGCCTCGCCCTCGTCGACGATGGTGGCGTAGTGGCGCGGTGCATCGGGCAGGGACTCGGCGAACGCCCGCCCGCCCAGCGCGCGCAGCGGCGAATCCAGCGCGCAGCGGTCGGGGCGGTCGCAGTCCACCGCCGTGGAGCGCGCCTGCACGGCAATGCCGGCCGCGCGGTCGCGCTCCGCGTTGGACAGCGACGCACAGCCGCCGGCCAGCAACAGGGTTGCCAGCAAACCAAGCCGCAGCAGTAGATTCACGGTTTCGGCGCCTCGCTCAGACGCGCACGCAATACAAAGGTCACTCGATCACTCAGGGCTAGCTGCCAACTGTCCATGCCATAGCGGCCACGTTGAACGTTGCCACGGCTGACCACGTCGCAATCATACCCGGCCCGGGGGCATTCGGCTTTTTCCACGCGCAGGGTCTCCGGGTGGCTGACCCCCCGCAGGATCAGCCGGCCTTCGATGGCCCCGCCCTTGTCGACCACCTCGGGCCAGTACGGCACCGAGTCGAACTCCACCACCGGGTAGCGGTCGGCGTCGAAGAACTCGTCGCCGCGCATCCAGCCGGTGTAGCGCGGCTTGCCGGGGATCTCCACGTAGCGGGTGAACATCCGCAGGTGGACCTGGTGACGACCGTCGGACAGTACCTCGATGCGCCCCTCAAACCGCGGGAACACCCCCTCGATGCGCTGCCCCAGCCGGGTCCGGATCTCGAACCCGAACCGCGACTGGGCCGTATCCAGTGCCAGCGAACGGGCCACGGGCACCGGTGCCGGCGGTTCGGCACAGGCCACCCCGGCCGCCAGCAGGGCCAGCCAGCCCAGTACGGCGCGAACTGCTGCCACCGGTTACGGCCACCAGAAGGCGGTCAAGCGGGCCACGCCCGGTTCGATGGAGGCCTCGCGGTCGAAGGCAAGCACCGCGATGCCGGCCGGCGGCATGCCGCGGTAGTCGCTGGTGCTGCCCTCGCTCATCAAGGCCACCAGGCGCTCCAGGCCGGGGTTGTGGCCGACCACGAGCAGCCGGTCGACCTCGCGGCGGTCATCGATCAACCCGGCCAAAGTGCCCGGGGTGGCGTCGTATACGGCATCTTCCAGCCGCTTTTCCACGAAGCCGGTCACGCCCAGCACCGCTTCAAGGGTCTCGCGGGTGCGGCGGGCCGGCGAGCACAGCACGCAGTCCGGCAGCAGATTGTTGTCCTTGAGCCAGCGGCCGGCGGCCTCGGCTTCGGCCAGCCCGACCGGAGACAGCGGGCGGTCCAGGTCGGCCTGGCCGGTGCTGGCGGCTTCGGCATGGGCATGGCGCAGCAGAATCAGTTCTCGCATGGGATCTCTTCCGTATCAGGCGTTCTTCAGCCACTTCAACAGCGGCTCCCAGTCACTCTGGTGCTCGCGCACCTGGGCCGAGCGGTAGTCGAACAGACTCCGCCCCAACCCGACCATCACCACATAGCTCTGGCTGTCGCGCAACTGCGCAACCACCTCGTAAGGCCATTCGGACAACATCTGGATCGCCTGCTGGGAGGTCTGCGTCCACGGCTTGGTGCGGTTGAGCACCAGCCCCACCGGCAGGCTCCGGTTGTGCACGCGGGGGACCCGCGACAGGCTGTTGAGGAAACCGACGATGGCTTCGATGTCCAGCGCGGAAGGCAGCACCGGCACCACTACCGCATCGGCCACGTCGAGGAAATGGGGCAGATCATCGGCCAGGGCACCGGCCGGGGCATCGATGATGACCTGCTCGGTACCCTCCGGGAGCAGGCGCTCCCACTGCTTCCTGCGATACACGTCGATCGGCAGCACGGCACTTTCGAGCACCGAGCGGCGCTGCGCCCAGCGGGTGCTGGAGCCCTGCGGGTCGGCATCGGCCAGGACGGTCCGTTTACCCTCCAGCGCCGAATGCGCCGCCAGGTGGGTGGCGACGGTGGTCTTGCCCACCCCGCCCTTGGAACCGGCCACCAGAATCGTCTTCATGCAAGCCTCGCTTCCGGGAAACGTCGCCGCAGCGTACACCGCCCTCCGTGACGGTGATAGTCGCGCGGCTGAACCCCGTGCAGGTCACGGCGCTTTGCTATCGTTGCCGATCCAATGGACTGCACCCCGGCATGAGCGAGTTACAGGACCTCAGCGCGCTGATCCGCGCCAACACCCCGTTGATCATCATCGAGACCCAGGACGAGGGTCGCATCGTGGAGCTGTTCCGGCAGACCCTGATGCACGTCTGGCGTGCGCTGCACCGCTGGTCGATCACCGAGGGCCTGCGCCGCATCGACATGGACCGCGAGGACGACCCGGTCGGACCGCCCGATGCCAGCGCGGCGCTGCAGATGATCCGCCAGGCCGAACAACGCGGCATCTACCTGCTGCTCGATTTCCATCCCTACCTGGGCTATGCCAGCCACCAGCGCGCGTTGCGCGACCTGATCCAGCGGCGCAACTGCCAGGCCCACGTGCTGGTGCTGATCGGGGCCAAGGTGGAGCTGCCGGCCGAGCTGGAAGCGCTGGCGACCCGCTTCAATCCGCGCCTGCCCGACCTCAACGCCCTGCTGAAGATGCTGCGCGAGGAAGCCGAGGCGTATGCCCGCGAGAACGGCGGCCGCCGCGTCGAGGTGGACAACGAGGCGGTCAAGAAGATCCTGCACAACCTGCGCGGGCTGAGCATGGTCGATGCCCGGCGCATCGCCCGGCAGCTGATCTTCGCCGATGGCGCGCTCAGCCAGGACGACCTGCCGCAACTGGCGCGGTTGAAGTTCGATCTGCTCAACCGCGCCGGACACCTGCACTACGAGTACGACACCACCCGCTTTGCCGATGTGGCCGGGGCCAACCGGCTCAAGCGCTGGGTCAACCAGCGCCGCCCGGTGTTCCTCGGCGGCACCGGCCCGGCCGGGCTGGACCCGCCCAAGGGCATGCTGCTGCTCGGCGTGCAGGGCTGCGGCAAATCGATGCTGGCCAAGGCCACGGCGGCCGGCTTCGGCGTGCCACTGCTGCGCCTGGACGTTGGCAGCCTGTACGACAAGTACCACGGCGAAACCGAGAAGAACCTGCGCGACGCGCTGGCCTCGGCCGAGCAGCTGGCGCCCTGCGTGCTGTGGATCGACGAGATCGAGAAGGGCCTGGCCAGCGGTGGCGAGGACGGCGGCGTGTCGCGACGGGTGCTGGGCCATCTGCTGACCTGGCTGGCCGAGCGCACGGCCACGGTGTTCATCGTGGCCACCGCCAACCAGGTGCATGAACTGCCGGCCGAGCTGCTGCGCAAGGGCCGCTTCGACGAGATTTTCTTCGTCGACCTGCCAGATGCCAACACGCGGGTGGAGCTGCTGCGCCTGCACCTGGGGCGACGCCAGCTCAACGCCGACGATTTCGCGCTGCCGGCGTTGGCCGCCGCCGCCGAGGGGTTCTCCGGCGCGGAGATCGAGCAGGCGATCGTCGCCGGCCTGTATGCCGCGCACGCCGAAGAGCGCCGCCTGGACACCGACCTGTTGATGGGCGAGATCCGCGGCAGCCGCCCATTGTCGGTGCTGATGGCCGAGCAGGTCAGCGCCCTGCGCGACTGGGCCAGGGGCCGCACGGTCAACGCCGACGGGTAGTACGGCACGGGCTAGTGCAGCGCCCGCAGCACCCCTAGCCACGCCGGCAGGGTCGCCAGCGACAGCACGATGCCATAACCCACCATCGCCGCCGCCAGGCGGGGCGCCAGCCGATGCGCGATCGCCAGTGCGGCGGCGGTGATCATGGTCGGCATCGCCGATTCGAGCACGCTGACCTGCAGCATCGCGCCCTGCAGGCCGAACGCCCAGGCGATCGGCAACGCCAGCGCAGGCATGACCACCAGCTTGAGCAGCAGGCCGATCCCCAGCGGCGCGAGTTCGGCCTGCGACAGCCGCAGCTGGATCGAGAACCCCACCGCCAGCATCACCAGCGGCAGCATCGCATCGGCCAGTTGCTTGAGGCCGGTGCCGATCCACGCCGGCGGCTGCGCCGGCATCAGCACCAGGGCGAACACCAGGGCCCACAACGGCGGGAAGCGGACGATCCGCAGCAGCACCTGCGCTGCCGTGGGCGGCCGGTCGCCGCTGTAGCGCGCGATCACGTACAGGCCGAAAGTGGAGAGCAGCACGAACGTGCCGAACTGGTCATAGACCACCGCATACGGCAGCGCGGCGTCGCCCAGCAGGGCACGCACCATCGGATAGCCGATGAAACTGGAGTTGGCCAGCGCCACGCAGATCAGCAGCACCGCGTGCACGTCGCGGGCAAAGCCGAACACCCGTGTGGCCAACGACACCAGCGCCCAGGTGGCCAGCATCAGCAGCCACGGCGTGGCCATCAGCCCCACCAGGCTGGCGTCGAGCCGCAGGCGCGGCACGTAGATCAGCACCGCAGCGGGCAGGCACACGTACAGCACGATGCGGTTGAGCACATCGGCCGTGTTGTCCGGCAACGCGCGCAGGCGCGAGAACGCCATGCCCAGGCCGAGCATGGTCAGGATCAGGGCGAATGCATCGAAAGCCATCGGCGCAGCCTAGCCGATGTACCCGCGTATTCAGCCTCGACGATGGTCGTAGGACCGGCGCGCCACGGCGCACCGGCCCCGGCCACGGTTACGGCCAGGCCGGCGGTTTGGCCGCCCACGCCTGCTGGATCTCCACCAGCACCGCACGCTCGCTGTCGCGCCAGTCAGGCAGCAGCTCGGCAAAGCGCGCGTTGCTGCTCCACAGCTGCGGCTCGGTGCGCACCGCGGCGGCGTACCACTGCACCGCCTCGTCCTTGCGACCCAGTGTCCACAGCGCCAGCGCATAGGTCGGCGGCGCCCACGACGGGTTGCCGCGCAGCCCGGCATGGGCTGCCGACCACTGTGCCAGCGCCGGTTCGACCTCACCGAGCCGGAACAGATCCCAACCGTAGTTCCAGCGGACCGAACGCCCCGGCACCGAACTGGCGGCCGCGTTGCCCAGCGCCTCCTGGTACAGGGTGCGACCGAGATCGGTGCGGCCCTGGCCCATTGCCACGCCGGCCAGCTGCACCGTCGCCTCCAGGGCTTTGCGCCCGCGTTCGCGCTGCCGCATCAGCTGGTCGACCAGGGTGCTGCCCTGCCCTTCCACCACCACCATCGGTGCGGCCGCGCTATCGCTGTCGAAGTAGAACTCCTGCAGTGCCGGCAACGGCTGCGCCGCTGCGTTGAATACCGAAGCCCCCACGGCCAGGCACAGCCCGGCCAGCATCTGTCTTGCAACTGCCATTCAAACTCCCCCAGGTTGTCACAACAACCTCCCATCCCGATCCTAACCTCAGCGAGCGCTCCGGCGCGAGTCCCGGGCCTGGACAGGCCCACTGTTACAATCCGCGCCTTTCCGGCCGCGCGTGCGCGGCCGTGCCAGCCGACTTCCCCGGGCCAGCCATGACCAGTACCGCCGAACTCACCTCGCCGTCCTCCGCCAACCAGCCCGGCCTGGACACTGGCTACACGCTGGACCACAAGTACACCCGTACCGATGGCCGCATCTACCTGAGCGGGGTGCAGGCGCTGGTGCGCCTGCCGTTGATGCAGCGGCTGCGCGACGAGGCGGCCGGGCTGGATACCGCCGGCTTCATCAGCGGCTACCGCGGCAGCCCGCTGGGCGGCTTCGACCTGGAACTGTGGCGCGCACGGCAGCACCTGGAGGCGGCGCGGGTGAAGTTCACCCCCGGCCTCAACGAGGACCTGGGCGCGACGATGGTCTGGGGTACCCAGCAGACCAACCTGTTCCCCGGCGCCAACGTCCAGGGCGTGTACGGCATGTGGTACGGCAAGGGCCCCGGCGTGGACCGCTGCGGCGACGTGTTCAAGCACGCCAATGCCGCCGGCACCTCGCCGTTGGGTGGCGTGCTGGCGCTGGCCGCCGATGACCATGCCTGCCGCAGCTCGACCCTGCCGCACGGCAGCGAGGACGAGTTCGTCAGCGCGATGATGCCGGTGCTGAACCCGGCCGGCGTGCAGGACATCCTCGACATGGGCCTGCTCGGCTGGGCGATGAGCCGTTACACCGGGCGCTGGATCGGCTTCAAGACCATCGCCGAAACGGTGGAATCCTCGGCCTCGGTGCAGGTTGATCCGTTCGCGCGCCGCATCGTGCTGCCGGAGGACTTCGACATGCCCGCCGGCGGCCTCAACATCCGCTGGCCCGACCCGCCGCTGGACCAGGAAATGCGCCTGCACCGGTACGCGGTGAAGGCGGCCCAGGCATTCGCACGCGCCAACGGCATCGACCGCATCGTGATGGACTCGCCGCGCGCGCGGCTGGGCATCGTCACCACCGGCAAGAGCTACCTGGACGTGCTGCAGGCGCTGGAATACCTGGGACTGGACGAACAGGCCTGCGCCGACATCGGCATCCGCGTGTACAAGGTGGGCATGACCTGGCCGCTGGAACCGGTGGGCATCGCGCGCTTCGCCGAAGGGCTGGAAGACATCGTGGTGGTGGAGGAAAAGCGTGCCTTCATCGAGCGGCAGATGAAGGAACAGTTCTACAACTGGCCGGCCAGCGCGGGCCCGCGCCCGTCCATCGTCGGCAAGTACGACGAGCAGGGCGCGTGGATCCTGCCGTCCACCAACGAGCTCACGCCAGCCACCATCGCCGGAGTGATCGGCCGCCGCATCCAGCGTTTCTTCACCAATGAATCCATCGAACAGCGCCTGCGCTGGATGGATGACAAGGAAGCCGAGCTCGCGCTGCCGCGTGCCAGCTTCCCGCGCGTGCCGCACTACTGCTCCGGCTGCCCGCACAACACCTCCACCCGTGTACCGGAAGGGTCGCGTGCGCTGGGCGGGATCGGGTGCCATTACATGGTGACGTGGATGGACCGCAGCACCGACACCTTCACCCACATGGGCGGCGAAGGCGTGACGTGGGCCGGGCAGGCGGCGTTCACCGACACCGAGCATGTGTTCCAGAACCTCGGTGACGGCACCTACTTCCACAGCGGCTCGCTGGCGATCCGCCAGGCCATCGCGGCCGGCGTCAACATCACCTACAAGATCCTCTACAACGATGCGGTGGCGATGACCGGCGGCCAGCCGGTGGACGGCACCCTGAGCGTGCCGCAGATCGCCCATCAGATGCGGGCCGAAGGCGTGCAGACGATCGTGCTGGTCAGCGACGAGATCGGCAAATGGAACAAGCGCGAGCTGTTCCCCGAGGGCGTGGAGTTCCACGACCGCGCCGAGCTGGACGCGGTGCAGAAGCAGCTGCGGCAGGTGAAGGGCACCAGCATCCTGATCTACGAACAGACCTGCGCCACCGAGAAGCGCCGCCGCCGCAAGCGTGGCAAGCTGGTCGATCCGCCCAAGCGCGTGGTGGTCAATTCGCTGGTGTGCGAAGGCTGCGGCGACTGCGGCAAGAAGAGCTTCTGCGTGTCGGTGCTGCCCAAGGAAACCGAGTTCGGGCGCAAGCGCGACATCGACCAGTCCAACTGCAACAAGGACTACAGCTGCACCACCGGTTTCTGTCCGAGCTTTGTCACCGTGCACGGTGGCAGGCCGCGCAAGGGCGCGCGCAGCCAGCGCAGCGACCTGCTCGCCAACCTGCCCGCACCGACCTTCCGTACCACGCTGGAACAGCCCTGGAACATCCTGATCACCGGCGTCGGTGGCACCGGCGTGGTCACCATCGGCGCGCTGCTGGGCATGGCCGGCCACCTGGAAGGCAAGGGCGCCAGTGTGCTCGACCAGACCGGCCTGGCCCAGAAGGGCGGCGCGGTCACCACCCACATCCGTATTGCCCGCACCCCCGAGGACATCCATGCCGTGCGCATCGCCGCCGGTGAAGCCGACCTGGTGGTGGGCTGCGACATGGTGGTGGTCAACGACTACTGGGCGCTGTCCAAGGTGCGTGCCGAGCGCTCGCAGGTGGTCCTCAACACCTATGAGGCGATGCCGGGCACCTTCACCACGCGGCCGGACATGCAGTTCCCCGCCGCCGACATCATCGCCGGTATCCGCGTGGCGCTCGGAGGGCGCGAGCCGCTGCTGCTCGATGCCACCCAACTGGCCACGGCGCTGCTCGGCGATGCCATCGCCGCCAACCTGTTCATCCTTGGCTTTGCCTGGCAGCAGGGGCTGGTGCCGATCTCGTTCGAGGCGCTGATGCGCGCGGTGGAACTCAACGGCGCCGCCATCGAGATGAACACCCAGGCCTTCGCCTGGGGCCGTCTGGCGGCGGTGGACCCGCAGGCGGTGCAACAGGCCGCCGGGCTGGTGCGCAACGGCCACACCGATGCCGAGCGCACACCGGGACCGCTGCACGACCTGCCGCCGGGCGAATGGGAAGGCAACGAGTGGGGCGCCAACGCCGCGCCGCGCAACACCGGCGACGAGCGCGAGCTGCGCGGCCTGCCCGGCCACGGCGGCAGCGCCGATGTGGCGTTCCTGCCTCTGGACGACGAGCGCCTGTCGCGCTCGCTGGATGAGCTGATCGAGCGTCGCGTGCGGTTCCTGACCGACTACCAGGACAGCGCCTACGCCGCACGCTACCGCGCGCTGGTGGAGAAGGTGCGCGCGGTGGAGTGGGACAAGGCCGGCAGCACCGCCCTGACCGAGACCGTGGCGCGCTACTACTTCAAGCTGATGGCCTACAAGGACGAGTACGAAGTGGCGCGCCTGTACACCAGCGGCGAGTTCCAGCGCCGGTTGCAACAGCAGTTCGAGGGCGAGTTTGAAGTGCGCTTCCATCTGGCGCCGCCGCTGTTTGCAAAGAAGGACGACCAGGGCCGGCTGATCAAGCAGGAATACGGGCCGTGGATGCTCAAGGCGTTCGGGCTGCTGGCCAAGCTGAAGTTCCTGCGCGGGGGCACCTTCGATGTCTTCGGCCGTACCGCGGAACGTCGTGGCGAGCGTCAGCTGATCGCCGACTACGAGCAGACCGTGGCGCTGCTGCTGGATGGCCTGAGCGACGACCGTGTGGCGCTGGCGGTGGAGATCGCCAGCATCCCCGAGCACATCCGCGGCTACGGGCACGTCAAGGAAGCGCACCTGCACGCGGCCAAGGCCCGCGAAGCCACGTTGCTGGCGCAGTGGCGCAACCCGCGGGCACTGCACATCGTGCAGGTGGCCTGACGGCAGATGGAGCCGACCGTTGGTCGGCTATCGCGCGCAGCGCGGGGGGTTTCGATGCCGGAACGGAAGGCAGCCGGGCAGAGCCCGGCTCTACGGGGGCCGTGCGCGGTGGGGGGCCGCCGGCGTAGAGCCGACGTCTAGTCGGCTTCGCGCGCAGCGCGCGGGGTTCGATGCCGGAACGGAAGGCAGCCGGGCAGAGCCCGGCTCTACGGGCGTCGTGCGCGGTGGGTGGCCGCCGACGTAGAGCCGACTTCTAGTCGGCTTCGCGCGCAGCGCGGGGGCTTTCGATGCCGGAACGGAAGGCAGCCGGGCAGAGCCCGGCTCTACGGGGGCCGTGCGCGGTGGGTGGCCGCCGACGTAGAGCCGACTTCTAGTCGGCTTCGCGCGCAGCGCGGGGGGTTTCGATGCCGGAACGGAAGGCAGCCGGGCAGAGCCCGGCTCTACGGGGGCCGCGCGCGGTGGGTGGCCGCCGACGTAGAGCCGACTTCTAGTCGGCTATCGCGCGCAGCGCGGAGGGTTCGATGCCGGAACGGAAGGCAGCCGGGCAGAGCCCGGCTCTACGGGGGCCGTGCGCGGTGGGTGGCCGCCGGCGTAGAGCCGACGTCTAGTCGGCTATCGCGCGCAGCGCGGGGGGTTCGATGCCGGAACGGAAGGCAGCCGGGCAGAGCCCGGCTCTACGGGCGCAGCGCGCGGTGGGTGGCCGCCGGCGTAGAGCCGACGTCTAGTCGGCTATCGCGCGCAGCGCGGGGGGTTCGATGCCGGAACGGAAGGCAGCCGGGCAGAG
>NZ_JBMWDP010000013.1:78707-117494 GCF_049545505.1 Stenotrophomonas sp. NPDC077421
GAGCCCGGCTCTACGGGCGCAGCGCGCGGTGGGTGGCCGCCGACGTAGAGCCGACTTCTAGTCGGCTTCGCGCGCAGCGCGGGGGTTTTCGATGCCAGAACGGAAGGCAGCCGGGCAGAGCCCGGCTCTACGGGCGTCGTGCGCGGTGGGTGGCCGCCGACGTAGAGCCGACGTCTAGTCGGCTTCGCGCGCAGCGCGCGGGGTTTTCGATGCCGGAACGGAAGGCAGCCGGGCAGAGCCCGGCTCTACGGGCGCAGCGCGCGGGTTTCGATGCCGGCGCGCTGCGCGCGCGGTTACGCAAAGCGGTGCCATACCCGCAGGCGGTTGTTGGCCGGCATGGCCACGTCGTCGATCAGCCGCAGGCCCTGGGCGGCGGCCAGTGCGTCCACCGCGTCGGCATCGCGGATGCCCGCCGCGGGGTCGCGCTGCTTCAGCCAGGCATCGAATACCCGGTTGCTGTCGCTGCTGTACTGGCCGCCCTGGTTGAACGGCCCGTAGATGCACAGCAGCGCGTCGTCGGCCATCACCGCCGGCAGTCCGGCGAACAACGCCTCCACGTGCCCCCAGCTCATGATATGCAGGGTGTTGGCGCTGAACACCGCATCGAAGCCCAACGGTGCTTCCGGCAGCGGTGCCAGGCCAGGCACGGGCGACAGCACGGCCTGCAACGGCCACGGGGGCGGAGCATTGGGCAGGGCGGCCTCGGCCAGGCGCTCGGCAATGCCGGGCAGATGGTCCGGGTGGTCGCTGGCCTGCCAGTGCAGGTGCGGCAGCTGCGCGGCGAAGTGCGCCGCATGCTGGCCGGTGCCGCTGCCGATCTCCAGGACGCGGTGGCGGTCCTGCAGGTACCGGCGCAGGACTGTCAGGATCGGCTCGCGGTTGCGCTCGCAGGCGTCGGACCAGCGCTGTTGGCTCATGGCAGGCTCAAGATGAATTCGGATGACCGCCATCCAACCATGACCGCAGTCACTTGTGCCACTGCCCGCCGCCATCGAAAGTCAAGAACTTGTCCACTGCGACCGGTCTGATGCCGATCGCACCGTCGGGGGATGGATCGCTGTGCAACGCCGTGAGTTTCTTGCGCTGTCTGGAATGGGCCTGGCTGGCCTGGTACTGCCGCACGGTCGGCTGATTGCCGCCGAGCAACTGCTCGAGCCCGGCGACCCGGTCCGCAACAGGGTGCTGGCCGAGGCGGCGCTGGGCGCGGCCAAACGCGCCGGCGCCACCTACTGCGACGTACGTATCGGGCGCTACCTCAACCAGGCGGTGATCACCCGCGAGCGCACCGTCCAGAACGTCACCAACAGCGAATCGGCCGGCATCGGCATCCGGGTGATCGTCAACGGCGCCTGGGGCTTTGCGGCCACCCACCAGCGCACGCCGGCGGCGGTGCTGGCCACGGTCGGGCAGGCCGCCGCCATCGCGCGCGCCAACGCCGGCATCCAGACCCGTCCGGTACAGCTGGCGCCGGTAACCGGTGTTGGCGAGGCCAGCTGGAAGACGCCGATCCGCAGGAATGCAATGGCGGTACCGATCCAGGACAAGGTCGAGATGCTGCTGGCGGTCAATGCCGCCGCCCTCGACGCCGGCGCCGATTTCATCAATTCCACATTGTTCCTGGTCAACGAGCAGAAGTACTTCGCCTCCAGCGACGGCTCGTTCATCGACCAGGACGTGCACCGGATCTGGCTGCCGTTCACCGCCACCGCCATCGACAAGGCCACCGGCAAATTCCGCACCCGCGCGGGGCTGTCCTCGCCGATGGGCATGGGCTACGAGTTTCTCGATGGCGACGCCAGCGGCAAGATCGCGCTGCCAGGCGGCGTCACCGCCTACCGCGATTCCTACGATCCGATCGAGGATGCAGTGGCCGCCGCCCGTCAGGCGCGCGAGAAGCTCAAGGCACCGTCGGTCAAGCCAGGCAAGTACGACCTGGTGCTGGACCCGTCCAACCTGTTTCTGACCATCCACGAGAATGTCGGCCACCCGCTGGAACTGGACCGCGTGCTCGGCTACGAAGCCAACTACGCCGGCACCAGCTTCGCCACGCTGGACAAGCGCGAGGCGGGCTTCCGCTGGGGCAGCGACATCGTCAACTTCCATGCCGACAAAACCGCGCCGGGCAGCCTGGGCGCGGTGGGCTACGACGATGAAGGGGTCAAGACCCGGCGCTGGGACCTGGTCAAGGACGGCATCCTGGTCAACTACCAGGCCACGCGCGATGAAGTGCACCTGCTGGGCGAAACCGCCTCGCACGGCTGCAGCTACGCCGATTCCTGGTCCAGCGTGCAGTTCCAGCGCATGGCCAACGTGTCGCTGGCGCCGGGCAGGACGCCGCTCAGCGTGGCCGACATGATCAAGGACGTGGAGAACGGCATCTACATCCACGGCCGCGGCTCGTATTCGATCGACCAGCAACGCTACAACGCGCAGTTCGGCGGCCAGCTCTACTACCAGATCCGGAACGGCCAGATCGCCGGCATGGTCGAGGATGCGGCCTACCAGATCCGTACGCCGGAGTTCTGGAACGCGTGCAGCGCGATCTGCGATGAACGCGACTTCCGCTTCGGTGGCTCGTTCTTCGACGGCAAGGGCCAGCCGGGCCAGGTCTCGGCGGTCTCGCACGGCTCGTCGACCACCCGCTTCAACGGGGTGAACATCATCAATACCGCGCGCAGCCTGGGATGAGCCCGCCGCGCCCGCCGTTCGTTTCCCTGCCACACCACCCTGACGTGGAGCGCCGCCTTGCAAAGACGTGACTTCCTCGCCCTGACCGGGCTTACCGCAGGCGGCCTGATCGTGCCGTCCTTCTTCGGCAAGGTCATTGCCGCCGAACACCTGCACAGCACGCTGGACCCTGCGCTGAAGAAGCGCCTGGCCGATGCGGCGCTGGCTGCCGCGCGCCAGGCCGGCGCCACCTACTGCGATGTGCGCATCGGCCGCTACCTGCGCCAGTTCGTGATCACCCGCGAGGACAAGGTGCAGAACGTGGTCAACACCGAGTCCACCGGTGTGGGCATCCGCGTGATCGTCAACGGGGCATGGGGCTTTGCCGCCACCAACCAGCTCGGGCCGGGCGACGTGGCGCGCGCCGCACAGCAGGCCGCCGCCATCGCCAAGGCCAACGCGGCAGTGCAGACCGCACCGGTGCAGTTGGCCGCCGCGGCGGGGGTGGGCGAGGTCTCCTGGCGCACGCCGATCCGCAAGAATGCGATGGACGTGCCGATCAAGGAGAAGGTGGAGCTGCTGCTGGACGTCAATGCCGCCGCGATGGGCGCCGGCGCCAGCTTCGTCAACTCGATGCTGTTCCTGGTCAACGAGCAGAAGTACTTCGCCTCCACCGACGGTTCCTACATCGACCAGGACGTGCACCGCATCTGGGCGCCGATGACGATCACCGCCATCGACAAGGCAAGCGGCAAGTTCCGCACCCGCGAAGGCCTGTCCTCGCCGATGGGCATGGGCTACGAGTATCTCGATGGCGCGGCGGCGGGCAAGGTGCCGACCCCCAACGGAGTGGTCAACTACAGCACGTCCTACGACATGCGGGAGGACGCCATCGCCGCGGCCAAGCAGGCCCAGGAGAAGCTCAAGGCGCCGTCGGTGAAGCCGGGCAAGTACGACCTGATCCTGGACCCCTCGCACACCTGGCTCACCATCCACGAATCGATCGGCCATCCGCTCGAGCTGGACCGCGTGCTGGGCTACGAGGCCAACTATGCCGGCACCAGCTTCGCCACCCTGGACAAGCGCGAGCAGCAGTTCCAGTACGGCAGCGACAAAGTGAACATCTTCGCCGACAAGACCCAGCCGGGCAGCCTCGGCGCGGTCGCCTACGACGATGAAGGCGTCAAGACCAAGCGCTGGGACCTGATCAGCAACGGCAGGCTGGTGGACTACCAGACCATCCGCGACCAGGCCCATATTCTCGGCAAGACCGAGTCCGACGGTTGCTGCTATGCCGATTCCTGGTCCAGCGTGCAGTTCCAGCGCATGGCCAATGTGTCGATGGCCCCCGGCAAGACGCCGCTGAGCGTGAGCGACATGATCAAGGACGTCGAGAACGGCATCTACATCATCGGCGACGGTTCGTTCTCGATCGACCAGCAGCGCTACAACGCGCAGTTCGGCGGCCAGCTGTTCTATGAGATCAAGAACGGCAGGATCACCCGCATGCTCGAGGACGTGGCTTACCAGATCCGCACACCGGAGTTCTGGAACGCCTGCAGCGCCGTGGCCGATGAGCGTGACTACCGCCTCGGCGGCTCGTTCTTCGACGGCAAGGGCCAGCCGGGCCAGGTCTCGGCGGTCTCGCACGGCTCGTCCACCGCGCGCTTCAACGGCATCAACGTCATCAACACCGCACGCAGCCTCGGCTGACCGGTCAGGAGCCCAATCGCAATGAGTATCTTCACCGAAGCCCAGGCCAAGGCCATCCTCGACAAGGTCATCGCGCTGTCCAAGGCCGACGAATGCACGGCCGTCCTGGCCGGCTCGATCGATGGCAACATCCGTTTCGCGCTCAACAACGTGTCCACCAGCGGCATCGTCGACAACACCGAACTGGCCGTCACCGTGGCCTTCGGCAAGCGCGTGGGCACCGCCTCGATCAACGAGTTCGACGATGCCGCGCTGGAACGCGTGGTCCGTCGTGCCGAAGACCTGGCGCGTCTGGCACCGGAGAATCCGGAGTTCATGCCCGCCATCGGCAGGCAGACCTACACCGCCAGCCCCACGTTCAGCGCCTCCACCGCCGCCATCGACCCGGCGTTCCGCGCCAAGGTTGCCGCCGATTCGATCGCACCGTGCCGCGGCAACGGACTGATCGCCGCCGGCTTCCTGGAAGACGGGCAGAGCTTCTACGCCACTGCCAACAGCAACGGCAACTTCGGTTACCAGCGCAGCACCAATTTCGACTACACCTGCACCGTGCGCACCGAAGACGGCCGCGGCTCGGGCTGGGTCGGCCGCAACCTGAAGGACGCCGCCGACTTCAAGGCCGACCAGGACATCCGCATCGCCATGCGCAAGGCCACCGAATCGGCAGAAGCCAAAGCGCTGGAGCCGGGCAAGTACACCGTGATCCTGGAGCCGGCCGCCGCCGCGGGCCTGATCAGCTTCATGATGAACTTCTTCGACGCGCGCGCGGCTGATGAAGGCCGCAGCTTCCTGTCCAGGAAGGGCGGCGGCAACAAGCTGGGCGAGCAGGTCTACGATCCGCGCGTGAACTTCAGCGCCGACCCGTGGAATCCCGAGGCTCCGGTGCTGCCGTGGGATGGCGAAGGCCAGCCGCGCCAGAAGCTGGCCATCGTCGAGAACGGCCGCATCGCCAACCTGAACTACTCGCGGTACTGGGCGCAGAAGCAGGGCAAGACCGCCAACGCGCGGGCGGGCAACCTGCTGATGGCCGGTGGCGACAAGAGCACCGCCGAGCTGGTGCGCGGCACCCAGAAGGGCATTCTGGTGACCCGGACCTGGTACATCCGCATGGTCGATCCGCAGACTGTGCTGCTGACCGGACTCACCCGCGATGGCACGTTCTACATCGAGAACGGACAGATCAAGTACCCGGTCAAGAACTTCCGCTTCAACGAATCGCCGGTGATCATGCTCAACAACATCGAAGAGCTCGGCAAGCCGGTGCGCGTGGCTGGCGACGAGTCCAGCCTGGTGATGATGATCCCGCCGATGAAGCTGCGCGATTTCACCTTCACCTCGCTGTCCGACGCGGTCTGATGCAGCCCTGTCGTCCCCGAGGGTGGCGGAGCGGCGCGCGGCGATGAACCGCGCGCAGTTTCTTCGGGCACTGCTGGGCGGCGCCGCGCTTGCGGCGCTGCCGTCGTGGGCCGGCGCGCAGGCCGGCCGCTACGATTTCTGGTTCACCCGGCTCAAGTACGACTCCGGCGACTGGGACGTGGATGCGCGCATGCCGTCCAACGTGATCACCTCGCTGATCGACTACACCTCGCTGCGCGTGGACCCGCAGGAGCACGTGATCGCGCTCGCCGACCCCCGCATGCTGCAGGCCCCGTTCTGCTACCTGGCCGGGCACAAGCTGGTCGAGTTCAACGCGGCCGAGCGACAGAACTTCGTGCGCTACGTGCGCAACGGCGGCTTCGTGTTCGTGGATGACTGCAACCACGATATCGACGGCCTGTTCGCCACCTCGTTCGAAGCGCAGATGGCTGCATTGTTCGGCCCCCGCGCGCTGAAGAAGCTGCCCAACACGCATGCGCTGTACCGCAGCTTCTTCCGTTTTCCGGACGGGCCGCCGGCGACCGGTTTCGAGCTCAACGGCTGGGGCGACGACCTGGTCCACGACTACCTCAAGGGCATCGAGATCGACGGCCGGCTGGGCGTGCTCTACAGCAACAAGGACTATGGCTGCGAGTGGGATTACGACTGGCGCAACAAGCGCTTCCTCGCCGAAGACAACACCCGTTTCGCGGTCAACATCGTCATGTACGCCCTCAACAGTTGATCCTCCCGCCAACGGCCCACCCAGCCTCTGCGCCACGCCTCCTTCCTACAGGTTCCGCCATGACCACCGCCGACATCGACACCCTCCTGCCGAAACTGCACCAGCTGCGCGAGGCGCTTGGCCAGGCGGTGGTGGGCCAGCATGCGGTGGTGGAGCAGTTGCTGATCGGCCTGCTGGCCGGCGGCCACTGCCTGCTCGAAGGCGCGCCGGGACTGGGCAAGACACTGCTGGTGCGCTCGCTCGGGCAGGCGCTGGACCTGCAGTTCCGCCGCGTGCAGTTCACCCCCGACCTGATGCCCAGCGACATCCTGGGCACGGAGCTGCTGGAAGAAGACCACGGCACCGGCCACCGTCACTTCCGTTTCCAGAAGGGACCGATCTTCACCCACCTGCTGCTCGCCGACGAGCTCAACCGCACCCCGCCCAAGACCCAGGCCGCGCTGCTGGAAGCGATGCAGGAACGCACGGTCAGCTACGCCGGCACCACCTACATGCTGCCGGCGCCGTTCTTCGTGCTGGCCACGCAGAACCCGATCGAGCAGGCGGGCACGTACCCGCTGCCCGAAGCGCAGCTGGACCGCTTCCTGCTGCATGTCCGGGTGGACTACCCCACCGAGCAGGAAGAACGCGACATCCTGCTGCAGACCACCGGCAGTGCGGCCGGCACGGTGCCGCAGGTGATGCATGCCGAGGATGTGCTGGCGCTGCAGGCTGCCGTCCGCCAGGTGCATGTCAGCGACGATGTGCTGACCTGGATCACCCGCGTGGTGCGGGCCAGCCGGCCCGGTAGCGGTGCGCCGGACGCGGTCAACCACTGGATCAAGTGGGGGGCCGGCCCGCGCGCCGGGCAGTCGCTGGTGCTCGCCGCCAAGGCCCGGGCGCTGCTGCAGGGTCGCTTTGCCGCCACCCGTGAGGATGTGCAGGCGCTGGTGGGGCCGGTGATGCGTCATCGCCTGCTGCTCTCCTTTGCCGCCGAGGCCGAACAGAAAAGCGCCGACGATGTGATCCACGCGCTGCTGCAGGCCGTGCCGTTCCCGGCCTGAGCGCTGCCGTGACGCCGCACGCGCCGATCCTCCTGCCCGCCGATGTGCGCAGCCGTCTGAAGACGCTGCGCCTGCTGCCTCGCCGTGCGCGCGGTACGCACGCGATCGGCCAGCACGCCAGCCGCAGTCGCGGGGCCGGTCTGGAGTTCGCCCAGTATCGGGCCTACGAGCCGGGCGACGCGCTGCGCCAGATCGACTGGAAGCTGTACGCCCGCTCGGACCGTTTTTTCGTGCGCGAATCCGAGCGCGAGAGCCCGGTCACGGTGTGGGTACTGGTGGATGCCAGCGCGTCGGCCACACAGGCCGACCGCGCGCGTCCGGACTGGTCGCGGCTGGACCACGCCTGCGCCACTGCGGCCTGTCTGGTGGAGCTGGCGCTGCAGCAGGGCGACCGGTTCGGCCTGATTGCCGTGGGTGGCGACGGTGTGCGGCTGGTGCCGGCCGGCAGCGGACCGCGCCAGCGCGACCGCGTGCACCTGCTGCTGCGCCAGCTGCATGCACACGGTGGCTGGCCGGCCGCCACGGCGCTGCGCCCGGTGTGGGAACGCGTGCAGGCCGGGGACATGCTGATCGCCCTGGGCGACGGGTTCGATGACGCCGGCGTCGCGCTGCTGGAGCGGCTGGCGGCGGCGCGGCGCGAAGTACTGCATCTCCAGCTGCTCAGCGCCGAAGAGCGTGATTTCCCGTTCACCGACGGCCATCGTTTCCACGACCCGGAAACCGGCGAGGAACTGCTCGGCGACGGCCGTGCGATCCGCGAGGGCTATCTGGCCCGGTTCGCGGCGGCGCAGCGCGCGCTGCACGCGCGCCTTCAGGCAGCGGGCATCGTCACGGCAACGGGGTACCTGGACCAGCCGCTGGATGTGCCCCTGCGCACACTGTTCGCACCGGGCAGTGCTGCATGAGCCTGACTCTGCTGTTCCCGCTCGGGTTGCTGGCGCTGGCCGCGCTGCTGGTGCCGCTGCTGATCCACCTGGCGCGGCGCCATCAGTACGCCCCGCTGTCGTTCGCCGCCCTGCGCTGGCTGCGTGCCAAGGCGCGCCCGCGCCAGCGCATCCGGTTCGATGAATGGCCGCTGCTGCTGGTGCGCCTGCTGCTGCTGGCTGTCCTGGCACTGCTGCTGGCCCGTCCGCTGCTGCACGGTACCGCCGCCGATACCCACGCGGTCACCGCGGTCGCGCCCGGCCTGGAGGGTGCCGCGCTGCGCGGCACGGACACGGCCGGCGACTGGCGCTGGCTGGCGCCGGGCTTCCCACCGCTGCACGCCGCCGCCCCGGCCGCGCCTCAACCGCTGGCCAGCCTGCTGCGTGAACTGGACCAGCTGCTGCCGGCCGGCACGCCGCTCACCGTCTACGTGCCCGATCCGCTGCCCGGCCTGGATGCGCAACGCCCGCGTCTGTCGCGCAGCGTACGTTGGCAGCCAGTGCCGGCACCGCCCCCCCGCGCAGACGACGCTCGGCCACGCCTGCCCACGCTGCAGCCCGGCGGCCACCCGGCCGACGCGGGCAGCGTACCGGTGCTGGAGGCCCTGCAACGCGCGTGGAACGGGAAGGCGCTCGCGGCACCGCGCGCCGCGGACAGCGCGCCCGACGTGGGTCAGATCGGGGTATGGCTGTCGCCCGCCGCGCTGCCGGAGCGCTGGCAGGCGTGGGTGCGGCAGGGCGGCACGGTACTGCTCGCCACGCCGGGCGCCGCACACGGGGAAGGCTGGTCGACCGCCCTGCGCGATGCCGAGGGCAGACCGCTGCTCCAGCAGCGCGCGGTCGAGCGGGGCAGGCTGCTGCGCTTCACGGGGGCGATGTCGCCCAGCGCGTTGCCCGCGTTGCGCGAGGCCGATCTGCCACGTCGCCTGCTCTCCGTGCTCGCGCCCCCGGCGGCGCCGCAGCTCGCCGTAGCCGCGACGCAGGTACCGCTGACCGGCGCGCCCGCGCCGCGTGCGACCCCGCGCGATCCCGTCCCGTGGCTGCTGGCGTTGATCGTGCTGCTGTTCGCGCTGGAACGCGCCCTGGCCACCGCGCCGCGCCGCGAGGCCGGCGCATGAGCGCGCGCGTGCAGCAGGCCTGGCAGCGTGCACGCCGGCGCCGTTGGTGGAGCAGCGCGCTGATCGGCCTGCCGCTCGCCGTGGCCGCCACCGCGCTCGCCCTGCGCGTGGCCGGCTTCAACCCGGCCGCGGTGGTGCTGCTGCTGGCCCTGCTGGCAACAACAGGCATCGCCACCTGGCGCGCGCGGCGGCTGGACCGTCGCTGGCTGGTCCGGCAGCTCGACCGGCATCCCGTCGCGCAGGACAGTGCCGACCTGCTGTTCGCTGCGCCCGACACCCTCAACCCCCTGCAGCAGCGCCAGCGCCAGCATGTCGCCACGGCGCTGCAGTCCGCCCCGCCGGACCTGCGTCCGCGCTGGCCCGCGCGCGCGCTGTGGCCGGCCTGGATCGGCGCGCTGCTGGTGATCGCCCTGGCGTTGGGGTGGCCGCGCAGCCGTGACACCGCCGTTGCACCGGGCCCTGGGCCGGTTGCGAACAGTACCCAGGCGCCGCCGCCGCAGCTGCAGTCCACCCGACTGCAGATCCGCGCACCGGCCTACACCGGTCAGCCCGTGCGCGTGCAGGCCGTGCTGGATGCGAAGGTCGCCCAGGGCAGCCAGCTGCAGTGGGCGTTGCGCTTCTCCGCACCGCCGACAAGCGCGGCACTCCAGTTCCACGACGGCCAGCGCCTGCCGCTGCAGCGCCACGGCGACACATGGACCATGCAATCCACTGCTTCACGGCCGCGGCTGTACCGCGTGGTCACCACGCCGGCACTGCACGACAACCGGCTGTACCGCCTCGACGTAGTGCCCGACCGTGCGCCGGGCGTGCGCGTGATCGCCCCGGACCGCAGTCTGGTGCTCGGCGCACCCGGCCAACGCCAGTGGGCCCTGCAGTTCGAGGCGAGCGACGACTACGGCGTCGCCGCCACTGCCGAGCTCAAGGTGACCCTCGCCCAGGGCAGTGGCGAGAACATCACTTTCCGCGAGCAGCGCATCCCCCTGACCGGCAGCGGGCCCGCCACCCAGCGCCGCTTCGCGCGCACGCTCGATCTGGCCGCACTCGGCGCGGCGCCGGGCAATGATGTGATCGCGCAGCTGCAGGTGCGCGACAACCGCGCGCCCATCGCCCAGACCGGCCAGAGCACCAGCGTGATCCTGCGCCTGCCCAGCACCGAGCAGATACAGACCGCCGACCTGGAAGGCATGGTCAAGAAGACCCTGCCAGCCTATTTCCGCAGCCAGCGCCAGATCATCATCGATGCCGAAGCGCTGATCCGGTTGCGCGGGCAGTTGCCGCCCGGGGAGTTCGTCCGGCGCGCCGATGCGATCGGCGTGGACCAGCGCATCCTGCGCCTGCGCTATGGCCAGTTCCTGGGGGAGGAAAGCGAAGGCGCAGCGAAGCCGCCGCCGACCAGCGATGCCCTGCCGACCAGCGACGCTCCTGCGACGCAGGACCAGGAGCACGATCACGACACGGCCGACGCGGCCGGCCACGCGCAGGCCGGCCACGACGACCACGACCACAGCGGCGCGACGGCGGGCGGCCCGCCGGTATTCGGCAGCGCCACCGATGTGCTGTCCGAGTACGGCCACACCCACGACCACGCCGAAGCCGCCACGCTGCTCGATCCGCAGACCCGCGCCACGCTGAAGGCCGCACTCGACCAGATGTGGTCCTCCGAGGGCGAGCTGCGCCAGGGCCGTCCCGACGCGGCGCTGCCGTACGCCTACAAGGCGCTGGCCTTCATCAAACAGGTGCAGCAGGCCGAGCGCATCTACCTGGCGCGGATCGGGCCGGAACTGCCGCCGATCGATGAGAGCCGCCGCCTCGGCGGCGACCGCACCGACCTCGGCAACCGCACCCTGCCGTTGCAGGCCGTGCCCGCCCCCGATCCGGCCATCGTCGCGGTCTGGCAGCAGCTGGCCGACACCGACGGCGCACCGGACCTGGATGCGGTGAGCGGCTGGCTGCGCGCCAATGAGACGCGCCTGTCCGATCCGCTCAGCCTGGCGGCGGCCATCGAAGCGCTGCGCATGGCACCGGAATGCAGCGAGTGCCGGACTACGCTGCGCGCCCAACTGTGGCGGGCGCTGCTGCGGCCGCCGCCGCAGGTCTCGCGACGCACCGCGCCGGATCGGATGGGCCAGACCTGGCTGGATGCCCTGGAGAACGTCCGATGAGCGATGCCCGCTGGATTGCCGTCGCACTGGCCGTCATCGTGCTGCTCGGCAGCGCACGCCTGCTCTGGCACCAGCGGCAGGGTCCACGTCGCAGCGCAGGGCGACTGCTGTGCCTGCTCGTGCTGCAGGCAGCCAGTGGCGTGCTGCTGTTCCGGTGCCTGGTGCCTCCGCAGACCAGCGCACCCGCCGGCCAGCTGACCGTGCTCACCGCCGCCGCCGACACCGTGCGCTGGACGCGCTCCCCCGGCGACACCGTGATCGCCCTGCCCGAGGCACCGGCCCATGCCGACAGCCGCCCCGCGCCCGATCTCGCCACCGCGCTGCGACAGCATCCGGGTACGCGGTCGCTGCGCGTGATCGGCGATGGCCTGTCCGCACGTGACCGCGATACGCCGCTGCCGGCACAGGTGAGCGCGCGTGCCTCCCCACCGCCGGTCGGATGGGTGGCGCTGCAGCCGCCTTCCGCTGCCGCCCCTGGCGCGGTGTTTGTCCTGCGCGCGCGTGCGCAGGGCGTGGCCACGGCAAGCGCCGAGCTGCTGGACCCGGCCGGCAGGGTGGTCGATCGCGCCCGCATCGGCGACGACGGCCGCGTGCAGCTGCAGGGCGTGGCCCGCGCCAGCGGCCGCAGCGAGTTCCGTCTGCGCCTGCTCGACGCCGATCAGCACGCGGTGGACAGCATCGTCGTCCCGCTGCAGACCATCGCCGAGCCCGTGCCACGTGTGGTGATCGTCGCCGGCGCGCCGGGGCCGGAACTCAAGTACCTGCGCCGTTGGGCCACCGACACCGGCCTGGCGGTCCAGACGCAGGCCAGCGCGGGAGGCGGGGTCCTGCTCGGCGACGGCCCGGTCGCGCTCAGCGCCGCGCGCCTGGCCGCCACCGATGTCCTGATCCTCGACGAACGCAGCCTGGCCGCCCTCGATGGCGCGCAGCGCGGCGCCGTGCAGCAGGCACTGCGCAACGGACTGGGGGTGCTGGTGCGCACCTCCGGGCCGCTTCCCGACGGCGCACGCCAGACCCTGCGCAACTGGGGCCTGGCCGTCACCGGCAGCAGCCAGACCCTGCCGTTGTCCCTGCCGGCCGATCCCGACCCGGCACTGCTGCAGGCGCGGCGCGGGCCGCCACGCCCGTCAGGTCAACCTACCGTCCATGCCGACGAGGCCGACGCCGCATCACGCAGTGCCGCTGCTCCTGTACTGGAACAGTTCACCCTGCGCACAGCCGATGCCAGCGCGCTGCTGCACGACGCGAAGGGCGCGGCCATCGGTGGCTGGCGCGGCATCGGCCAGGGCCGGCTGGCGCTGCTGCCGGTTACCGACACCTATCGGCTGGTGCTGGCCGGCCGCGATGACCGGCATGCCGAGCTGTGGAGCGGCATGCTGACCACGCTGGCACGCGCGCTGCCGGCCACCGCCACGGTCCGTCCCGGCAGCGCCACGCCCTGGGCCGGCGAGCGCCTCGCGCTGTGCAATCTGCAGGGACCCACGCAGGTCCGCGCGCCGGACGGCAGCGACACCGCCCTGGTCATCGATCCATCCAGCGGCACCGATGCCTGCGCCGGCTACTGGCCGCAGCAGCCGGGGTGGCACCAGTTGCGCCACGGCGATACAACGCAGGCCGTGTACGTTTTCGACCCAGCTGGCGCGCAGGCGCTGTACCGCCAGCAACTGCGCGAGGCCAACGCCGTGCGCGTGGGCCGCGCCGACCGCGCCACAGCCACCACCCACGCGGTGCCAGGCCCGCGCTGGCCGTGGCTGCTGGCGTTCGTGCTGGTGAGTGGCCTGCTCTGGTGGCTGGAGAGACGGCGCCCGCGGGCAGCGACGGCCTGATCGACGTGCGCGCTGTCGCACATGCCTATACTGCGTCTCCACAGGGAGGATCATGCATGTCGCGAGTTGCAACGATGATGGCCATGACGCTGGCAGCCGGTGCAGCGGTGTTGAACGCCGGCACGGCCGGGGCAGCGGTGATCGGCCCCAGCAACATGACCGCCAGCCGCTACCCCGAACCGCGCTGCCAGCCGCCGCGCAGGGCCACGGGCAACAGCCCGTCCGAGCTGAGCCGCTACCAGAGCGACGTCAAGGAACATTTCCGCTGTGTGGAGAAGTACGTGGAAGCGGCGCAGAACGACATCCGGCGCATCCAGGAGTCGATGGACGACGCCGTCAGGGGCGCCAGGCGCTACTGAGCACCCGGCCTGCGGCGGCGGTCACCCGCCCGGTGGCGCGCCGCAGCCGTCCTGCGCGCACAGCAGCAGCGCACGGCGCTGCTGCGCCTCGTCAAGCGCCGGCGACGGCCGTGCGGTGGCCGCCTGGATCGGGTCCGGGGCGCGGGTCAGGGTGTGCAGCCCCTGCGCGGTTTTGCCGATGACGTAATAGATTCCCATCATCACGTAGCCGCCGCTCATGCCCACCTGCTCCAGCGACGGCGCCTCGCGCCAGGCGCGGTTGAAGGTATTGGGCTCGATCTGGACCGGACTCCGGTACCCGTACAGGTCCAGCGGCACGTCCTCATCGGGTTTGAGCGCACGCACTTCGCCCAGTGTGGTCACGTCCCCGCGCGCCGCGGGCGGCGGCGTGCCCGTCTCCGGCGGCGGACCGGAAGGGGGCTGGGCCTGTGCCAGGCCGGCCAGCATCATGCCGGCGACTGCGGTGATGCGATGTCCTCCCCTTGCCACACTCACCATCCTGGTCCGTTGCGTGCGTCGGCAGATGATACGCAGGCGACCTTCAGATTTCGTTGCGCGCGTGTCTCAATCGATGAGACACGGCTGTGGTTTCATGGCGTCCTTTGCAGACCGTTGTACTCATGGCTTACGAACTCGCCAAGCGCACCGAGGACGCCGAGCGCCGCCTCGCCACCACCGATGGCCTGCCCTCGCGCAACGGCGCGCTGCTGACCGCGCGGCTGCAGCGCCGCTATGCCGACCGCATCACCGGCAGCTTCACCCTGCCCGGCCGCGAAGGCCGCTATGCGCCGCTTCCCACCGATGTGCCGGCCGCCCTGGCTGCCGCATTGAAGGCGCGTGGCATCGAACAGCTCTACAGCCACCAGGCCGAGGCCTGGGCGGCCACCCAGCGCGGCGAGCACGTGGCCATCGTCACCCCCACCGCCAGCGGCAAATCGCTGTGCTACACCCTGCCGGTGGTCAGCGCGGCCATGCAGGGCAAGGCCAAGGCGCTGTACCTGTTCCCCACCAAAGCGCTGGCCCAGGACCAGGTGGCCGAACTGCTGGAGCTCAACCGCGCCGGTGACCTGGGGGTCAAGGCCTTCACCTTCGATGGTGATACCCCCGGCGACGCACGCCAGGCGATCCGCCTGCACGGCGACATCGTGGTCTCCAACCCGGACATGCTGCACCAGGCGATCCTGCCCCATCACACCAAGTGGGCGCAGTTCTTCGAGAACCTGCGGTATGTGGTGATCGATGAAGTGCACACCTACCGGGGCGTGTTCGGCAGCCACGTCACCAACGTGCTGCGCCGGCTCAAGCGTATCTGCGCCTTCTACGGGGTGGAGCCGCAGTTCATTCTGTGCTCGGCCACCATCGGCAACCCGCAGGCGCATGCCGAAGCGCTGATCGAAGCACCGGTCACCGCCATCACCGAATCCGGCGCGCCCAGCGGGCCCAAGCACGTGCTGCTGTGGAACCCGCCCGTGGTCAATGCCGACCTCGGCCTGCGCGCCTCGGCGCGCTCGCAGAGCAACCGCATCGCGCGCATCGCGATCAAGTCCGGGCTGAAGACGCTGATCTTCGCGCAGAGCCGGCTGATGGTCGAAGTGCTGACCAAATACCTCAAGGACATCTTCGACCACGATCCGCGCAAGCCGGCGCGCATCCGCGCGTATCGCGGCGGCTACCTGCCCACCGAGCGCCGGGAGACCGAACGCGCCATGCGCGCCGGCACCATCGACGGCATCGTCAGCACCTCGGCGCTGGAGCTGGGCGTGGATATCGGCAGCCTGGACGTGGTGATCCTCAATGGCTATCCGGGCAGCGTCGCGGCCACCTGGCAGCGCTTTGGCCGCGCCGGCCGCCGCCAGCAGCCCGCCCTGGGGGTGATGGTGGCCAGCTCGCAGCCGCTGGACCAGTACGTGGTGCGGCACCCGGACTTCTTCGCCGATGCCTCGCCCGAACATGCGCGCATTGCCCCGGACCAGCCGCTGATCCTGTTCGACCACATCCGCTGCGCCGCCTTCGAACTGCCGTTCCTGGCCGGCGACCCGTTCGGCCCGATCGACCCGCTGGTGTTCCTTGAAGCACTGGCCGAAACAGAGGTCGTGCATCGCGAGGGCGATCGGTGGGAGTGGATCGCCGACAGCTACCCGGCCAACGCGGTGAGCCTGCGCTCGGTGGCCGATGGCAACTTCGTGGTGGTCGACCGCAGCGACGGCAAGCAGCAGATCATCGCCGAGGTGGACTATTCCGCCGCCGCGCTCACCCTGTATGAAGGCGCCATCCACATGGTGCAGTCCACGCCGTACCAGGTGGAGCGGCTGGACTGGGAGGGCCGCAAGGCCTACGTCACCCGCACCCACGTGGACTACTACACCGACAGCATCGACTTCACCAAGCTCAAGGTGCTGGACCGGTTCGACGGCTGCCAGGCCGGGCGCGGCGACTCGCATCACGGCGAAGTTCACGTGGTGCGCCGCGTGGCCGGCTACAAGAAGATCCGTTACTACACCCACGAGAACATCGGCTACGGCCCGGTCAACCTGCCCGACCAGGAACTGCACACCACCGCAGTGTGGTGGCAGCTGCCGCAGGCGCTGCTGCTGACCGCCTTCGACAGCAAGCAGGAGGCGCTGGACGGCTTCCTGGGTGCGGCGTATGCGCTGCATATCGTCGCCACCGTGGCGGTGATGGCCGATGCCCGCGACCTGCAGAAGGCAGTCGGCAATGGCGACGGTGCATGGTTTGCGGTGGCCGACCAGAGCGGCCGCGGCCAGCTGCGCGGTGCCGAGTTCGATGCCAGCGCGATCGAGCTGCAGCAGCAGTTCGTGCCTACCGTCTACCTGTACGACAACTTCCCCGGTGGCGTCGGCTTGAGTGAGCCGCTGTGGCTGCGCCAGGCCGAACTGCTGCAGCGCGCCCGAGAACTGGTGCAGCGCTGCGACTGCAAAGCCGGGTGCCCGGCCTGCGTGGGACCGGTGCTGGCCGGCCAGGAAGACGATGCCACCACACCCAGGGCGCTGGCACTGCACGTGCTGGACCTGTTCGACGCGCATGCGCTGCCCAGCGCCGCCGAGCGCGAGCGCGCCGCCGCCGAGGTGGTGCCGCAGTGAGCCTGAGCCTGGACAAGCTGCGCCTGTTGCGGCGGCAGGCCGGGGACGCCACCCCGGCGCCGGCGGCGTCGGCAGGTCCTGACCGTGGACCGGTCCCCCACGACGCGCCGTCTGGCGCGCTCCCGTCCGCTGCCAATGATGCGCAGGCGCGCCCCTCTGCACCGGCCTCGGTGTTCGCCTGGGTCGAACAGGAGATCCGTCACAAGCCCACCGGTGACGCGGCCCCGGTCCCGGTAGTGGCAGCCCCCGCGCCCGCCCTGCGCACGCCCGAGGTTGGCAGCCTGCATCGCCTGCTCGGCCTGCGCGCACGCGGCGCTGCGCCGGCCGCCCTGCCCCGCGCCAACGCGCAGGACCGCCACGTCCCCGGTGAGGAGATCGCGCCGGGCCTGTTCCTGATTGAATCGTTCCTGCCGCAGCCCGTGCCGACCCAGCCGCTCTCGCTGGCGTTTGCCAGGCGCGAGGGCGAGCAGGTCCAGCCGCAGGACCTGCTGTTCTTCGATACCGAAACCACCGGCCTGGCCGGCGGCACCGGCACCCGCGCCTTCATGATCGGCGCGGCCGACTGGTACGCCCATCCCGACCAGGGCGACGGCCTGCGCATCCGCCAGCTGGTGATCACCACCCTCGGCGCGGAAACGGCGATGCTGCGTACGTTCGCCGGGTGGTTGCGGCCGGGCCTGGTGTTCTGCAGCTACAACGGCCGCTGCTACGACGCGCCGCTGTTGAAGACGCGTTTCCGGCTGGCCCGTCACGGTGACCCGATCAGCGCGCACGACCATGTGGATCTGCTGTTCCCCACCCGCCGCCGCTACCGTGGCACCTGGGAGAACTGCCGGCTGGCCACCATCGAGCGCCAGCTGCTGCAGATCGTGCGCGAGGACGACCTGCCCGGTTCGGAGGCCCCGGCCGCATGGCTGAACTACCTGCGCGGGGGCAGCGCGCTGAACCTGCGCCGGGTGGCCGACCACAACCACCAGGATGTGGTGACGCTGTCGATGCTGATGCTGCGGCTGGTGGCCGAGGAACAGCAGGAGCGCGAAACGCTGGCCCTGCAGGCCGTTGAACCCCCGCAGCGGCCGCGTTGACGCCGCGTAACGGCCCGCCCACGGACACTGCCGGTACCTACCGTGGGAGGAGTACCGCATGCGTTGGAATCTGATGTTCGCCGTGGCGTGCGCGTTGCCGCTGGCAGCCTGCAGCCATCCGGCCAGAACCGCCTCCGGCCCGTCGGCGGCGGCCGACGCCCCACCGGCCGCCACCGAACCTGCCGTGGCCGGCAGCGCGGCACGCTGCGATCCGGAGAAGGTGGCCAGCCTGGTCGGAAAGACCGCCACCGAAGCGGTGGTGCAGCAGGCCGTGAAGGCCAGCGGCGCGCGGCATGCGCGCGTGCTCAAGCCGGGGATGGCGATGACGATGGACTTCCGCGAGGATCGCCTCAGCCTGGAAGTGGACGCGCAGAACAGGATCGTGCGCGCCAACTGCGGGTGACCCCGTCGTGCTGCCTGCGCGCGGCGCAGGCAGCACATGGAACACGCCGGCCTCAGTCGCGCAGGCGCTCGGCCTTGCCACTGGACAGGGCCTGATCGATCGCCGCCCGCACGTCGCGCGAGGCGCGGGCCGACGCCACGCTCTGCTGCCGGGCCAGACGCGCCTGCTCGCGGCCCATCTCGGCCTGCTCACGCGCGACCCGCGCGATCTGCTCGGTATCCACCGCCTTGCGTGCGGCGATGCGGGCCTGCCGCGCCGCCTGCGCCGCCTCGGACGCCGCCGACGCGCCGGACTGGCGAGCGGCCAGGTTGGCCACCGCGGCCACATCCACCGACGCCATCGCATCGGCGGTGACCTGCATCGATACGTCGGCCAGGTGCTGGCCCAGCTCGGACTGGAGAGTGCCCAATGCGGCCTGCGCACTGCCCAGTGCCGCGACGTCGGCCTGGCTGCGGGCCAGCTGCCGGAGCACGGCCGGATCGCGGATCAGATAACGCTCCTGGCCCCGTCGTACCCACAGGGCCGGCTCGTCGCCGTGGGCATCATGCTTGGCCTGCTTGAGATCGGCCAGCGAGGCGTCCACAAAGTTGCTGTCTCCGCCCATCAGCACGAAGGCCTGTGCGGGTTGCCGGGAGAGGTCGAGCTTGCCGTGGGTGACCAACGCCATGCCATCGCCCAGCGCCTTGGGCGGTTCCGGCGCGCGTGGTGCCGCGGGGGGAGCCGGTGCGATCGGCGCCGCCACCGGCTGCGGTGCCACCTGCGGAGCCGGTGCCGCGAGCGGCGCAGCGGCAGGCGGCGGCGGCGGCACGCGCGGCGCGGCCGGTGCCGGCGGTGCGGGCGGCGGCGGGGTCACCGCCGCCACCAGGCGCATCGGCGCAACGCCGACCAGCACCACCATCGCGGTGATCGCCAACGCGGCCACGCGCGGGAAGCGACGGGTCTGCTGCAGGGTCAGCAGCCGTCGCTTGAGGCTGCGGAAGTTCGGCGACGCGCTGGCCACGCCCACCGCCGGTCGCGGTGCCACGCCCAGCTGCACCAGCAGCCGACCATAGTCGTGGCGACAATGGCCCTGCCCGGCCACCACGGCACCGTCGCAGGCCTCTTCGCGGGCCACGGCATATTCGCGCGCGGCCAGGTGTACCAGCGGATGGAAGAAGAACAGGTGCTGCGCCAGGGCGGGCAGCAGCCCCCACCACAGGTCGCGGCGCTGCAGGTGCACCAGTTCATGGGTCAGCGCCATGTCCAGATCATCGGCGCTCATCGCCTGCAGTTCGCGTGCCGGCAGCAGCAGTACCGGACGCCACGGCCCGATCAGCTGCGGCGAGCGGATCTGCGCGGACACCTTCAGGGTCGGCGCGCGGCGCAGACCGTGTGCTTCAGCGGCCAGATGCAGCGCCTGCTGCAGGGTCGCGTCGGTGCAGTCGGCCGCACCACGCACCAGCGCGCGGCTGTGCCGGTAGCCACGCAGGCTGTGCACCAGCATCACCAGCACGCCGGCCACCCATGCGGCCAGCAGCAGCGCCGGCCACGACCACAACGCCTGCGGAGCCGCCATCGCCACCGCGCCGGTCATGTCGGGCGCGCTCGCCAGTGCGGTCTCCACGGCCGGCAGCGCAACCAGCTGCGTGGCGGGCGCTGCGGGCGCCGGCAGCACCGCCAGCTCCAGCGGGCTGCTCCAGACCAGGCCCAGCACCGCCTGCGCGGCCACCAGCCACCACAGCCGGCACCGCGTGGCGGTGGGCAGCGCCGGCAGCAGCCGGCACACGCCCCATACCAGGGCCACCAGCAGCACGCTCTGCAGGCTGGTCCAGCCCAGCCGCGTCAGCAGTTCGATCATCAGGGTGTCCATGTCTCAGCTCTCCCGCTTGCGTGACTGCAACTGCGCGACCAAGGCTTCCAGCTCGGCCAGTTCCTGGTCGCTCACCTCGGCCTTGTGCGACATGAAGGCCACGAACGGCGACACCGAGCCCTGCAACGTCTTTTCCACGAAGCTGGCCACCGCGCCCTGGACCACACTGTCCTGGCCACTGGTGGCGGCATAGCGATACACGCCCTGGACCTGCCTGCGCTGCAGGTAGGCCTTGCCGCGCAGACGCTCCATCATGGTCAGCACGGTCGAGCGGGCCAGGCCACGCTCCTCTCCGAACCCCGCCGCCACCTCACCCACGGTGGCACCGCCCTGTTCCGCTACGTACTGCAACAGGGCCAGCTCCTGGTCCCCGATGGTTTTGCCGCGCATGGCACACTCCGATGACTACACGTGTCGCCACGGTGCCAGTGACTACAGATGTCGTCAAGTGCCGGAGGACGTCCGCCGACGAACGGTTGTCGTCAAGGTCGCCTTAAACCCTCTGCACGCGACCGGCATCCAAGCCGTCGAGCCGCTGATGGCCAAAGGACACCACATGCCTGCCCGACGACACCGCTTCCTGCTCATCTTCGCCGCACTGATCCTGCCCGGCCTGCCGCCGTTGCACGCGGCCACCACCGCCACCGCGTGGGAGGAGGCCAACGCGCGGACCCGCCGGTTCGTGCAGGAGACCATGCAGGTCCAGCGCATTCCCGGCCTGCAGATCGCGGTGGTCAAAGATGGCCGTGTGGTGCTGTCCGAAGCCCTCGGCCTGGCCAATGTCGAGAATGGCGTGGCGACTACACCGACCACGCGGTTTCCGTTGAACTCGGCCACCAAATCCTTCACCGGCGTGGCGATGGCGCAACTGGCCGACGCCGGGCGTGTGGACCTGGAGGCACCGCTGTCGCGGTATCTGGACGATCTGCCCGACGGGTGGCGCAGCGTGCGCGTCCGCCAGCTGCTGGCACACACCTCTGGATTGCCCGATATCCTCGACGCGCGTGGCCTGCTGGGCGGCGGCTCGGAACAGGACGCCTGGAAGGCGGTGGCCGCGTTGCCGGTGGAGGCGCCGGCCGGCCAGCGCTTCATGTACAACCAGACCAACTACGTGCTGCTGGCGCGCATCATCGCCGGGCAATCCGGCATGCCGTACGCGCAGTACCTGCAGCAGGGCCAGTTCGCGGCCGCGGGCATGCCCCGCACCACGTTCGGCGACAGCTACGACCTGGTGGCCGGCGCGGCCACGATGTACAGCTACGCACCGCGCGGCACCGATCCACCGGATGCGGCGCCGCGCCTGTCGCACTGGTTCTACGACATGCCTCCGACCCTGTGGGCCGGGGGCGGCATCCTGACCACCGCCGATGACGTGGCGCAATGGATGGTGGCGTTGTCGCAGCATCGGCTGCTCCCCCGCCACAGCGTTGCGCGCATGTGGCGCGCCGAGCGCCTCAACGATGGCACCGACGGGAGTTGGGCCGCCGGCTGGCCGGTGCTGGGCACGGTGCCGGACCTGCAGGTCGGCGGCGTGGGCGGTGCCCGCGCCGCCTTCATCGTCTATCCCGAGCGGCAATTGGCGGTGATCGTGCTGACCAACCTGGTCGGCGCCAACCCGCAGCGCTTCATCCCGACCATCGCCGGCTTCTACGCGTCGCCGCAGGTCAGCCGCGCGGCCCGCCCATTACCGGCAGGATCACGCCGCTGATGTAGCTGGCAGTGACCGGCGAGGCCAGGAACACGTAGGCCGGCGACAGTTCTTCCGGCTGCGCCGGACGGCCCATGTCGCTGTTCCTGCCGAAATCGGCCACGTCCTGGGCCGCTTTGTCGGCCGGGTTCAACGGGGTCCACACCGGCCCCGGCGCCACCGCATTGACCCGGATTCCACGTGGCAGCAGCTGGCTGGCCAGCGCCTTGGTGAACGCGTGGATGGCGCCCTTGGTCGCCGAGTAGTCAACCAGCGCCTTGCTGCCGAACAGCCCGGTTTCCGAGCCGGTATTGATGATGCAGTCGCCTTCCTCCAGATGCGGCAGCACCGCGCGCGCCATCTGGATGTAGCCGGCGATGTTGGTCTGCAGGGTTTCCTGCAGATGCGCATCTTCCAGGTCTTCCAGGCGCTCGCAATGCAGCTGGAACGCCGCGTTGTTGACCAGAATGTCGATGCCCCCGAACGCCTTGACCACCTGCCTGACGGCCTTGGCGCAGAACGCGGGATCGCGGACGTCGCCGGCAATCACCACGCAGCGGCCGCCTTCGGCTTCCACGTGCTGGCGGGTGACCTTTGCGTCGGCCGCTTCATCCAGATGCAGTACGGCGACGTCGGCGCCTTCGCGCGCGAACAGCACCGCCACGGCGCGGCCGATACCGGAATCGGCGCCGGTGATGATCGCGCGCTTGCCCTGCAGCTTGCCGCTGCCACGGTAGTCCGGCGCCAGGAACCGCGGCGCCAGGTCCAGTTCGTGTTCGTTGCCCGGCTTGGCCAGGTGCTGGGCGGGCATTGCCTCGGGCTGCCTGCGGGTCCCGGCCTGGGTGGCGTTGCCGGCAGCCTTTTTTCTGCCGGTCTTCTTCGCTGGTGTGCCGGCCACCTGTTGCTTCGCCGCCTGCTTGGCCACACGCGCGTCCTTGGCCTTCTCCTGGTCCTGCAGGCGCCGCTGGCGTGCGGCGACGCGTGCCGCACGCGGGTCCTTGGCGGCCGCCTTGCGGGTGGCCGTCTTGACCACGGGCGTGCGCTCGGCCGCCGGCTTGGCGGTCTTGCCGGTGGTGGTCTTGCGCGGGGCGGAAGGGCGGGTTCGGGTCGTGCGGGTGGCCATCTGCGGCTCCTTTGCCAAAGCGTTCGAGTGCAGAGGCAGTGTGGCCAACCGCGCGGCCAGGCAGGGTGAGCGCGATGTGGTCGCACCGTGCATGCGTTCATCCGCTGCATACGTCGGCGAAGGCACGCTGCAGTCCGGCATCGCCCTTCCTGGAGTTCCCATGTATCGCACCCTCTTCGCGGTGGCCGCCGTGGCCACCCTTTCCGCCTGCAGCAGCGCGCCGATGGCGCAGGTGCAGCCCATCGACGGCGTGATCTCCGGCCAGTGCCACGTGGACATGGTGCGCGGCGCGGTGGGCCTGGCCGCATCGGCCGCCACAGTTGAACGCGCCCGCGTGGACAGCGACAGCCTGCAGGTCACAGTCATCCGCGGCCAGCGCACCGGGAGCGGCCCCACCGCCAGCGGCGCGGCCGATCCCACACCCGGTGCACAGCGCGGCGGCGACCGGCTGACCATCGAGACCGGCCGTACCAACAACATCACCGCGCTCTACTGCGGCTGAGCACGCGCCCTCAGCGTTTCGGCGGTCCTGCGCGGTCTCTTCGCCGCGCGGCCTTGAGGAACCGCAGCGTCGCCTGCTCCCACTGGCGGTCGCCGCGCAGCCCGGCCAGGCGGTTCAACTGGCCGGCGCGCCACCCGTCGAATACGCACGGATCGATATAGGCCTTGCGGCACACCGCCGGCGTGTTGCCCAGCAGCGCCGCCACCGCGCCCACCACTTGGTTCTGCAGCGCCGCCAACGCCCGTTCGCTGGACGGCTCCGGCAGCGCGGTGGCTGCCAGCTGGCGCAGCGCGGCCACGGTGCCGCCCCAGGTACGGAAGTCCTTGGCGCTGAAGTCCTCGCCCATCGCATCGTGCAGGTAGTCGTTGACCTGCCCCGAATCGACAGGCTGCACACTGCCGTCGTCGTCGCGGTACTGGAACAGTGCCTGCCCCGGCAGCTGCTGGCAGCGCCGGATCAGCTGCACCAGCCGGCGGTCGTCCACGTCCACTTCGTGGGCCTGGCCGGATTTGCCGCGAAAGCGCATCTGCGCCCGCCCGCCCCTGACCAGGGCCAGGTGGTGATTGCGCAGCGTGGTCAGGCCGTAGGAACGGTTGTCGCGGGCGTAGGCGGCATTGCCGATGCGCACCAGAGTATCGGCCAGCAGAGCGACCACGATCGCCAGCACCTTGTCGCGCGGAAATCCGGGCAGCGCCAGATCGCGGCGCAGGCGGCGGCGCAGCGCAGGCAGGGCCATGCCGAAGGCGATCACCCGGTCGAACTTGCCATCGCCGCGTACCCGCGACCAGTCGGCGTGGTACCGGTACTGCTTGCGTCCGCGTGCATCGCGCCCGGTGGCCTGCAAATGGCCATTGGCCTGCGCGCAGATCCACACCGCCGTATAGGCCGGCGGGATCGCCAGCGCGCGGATCCGGGCCAGTGTGGCGGCATCACGGACCGCCGCCCCGTCCGCATCGCGGTAGCTGAACCCTTTTCCCGCCCGGCGCCGGGCGATCCCCGGCTGGTCGTCGCTGACGTGGCGCAGACCCGCCTGGCGGGCGGCGGTTTTCTCAGGAGTGGCGGTGACTCGGGTCGGCATGGCAGGCCTCGTGGACGGGGCGGTCAGTGTCGCCGTTGGCGGTGCGGCAGCGCGTCAATAACGCAACCCCAACACCTGTCCCCCGTCCAGGCGATATGCTCCATCGTTTCCCGGTTGGATGTCTGGAGTGCCGATGTCGTCCTTGTCGTTCCGCCGCCTGCGGCGCTGTGTGGGTCCGAAGATTCTGTCGACTGCCCTGTTCCCCGCCGTCCTCGTGCTGAGCGCGTGCCAAGCGCCGCCGATGGACGAGCAGGAGGCGGTGGGCATGCATGCGCAGCAGGCTGCCGAAGCCGCCGCCGCACCCGCCGATGCCACCGGCAAGGCACTGGAAGCGCCGCCGGTCGGCAACTGCGACGCCACCCAGGTGCAGAGCCTGGTCGGCCAGCCGTTCACCGATGCGGTGGGCAGCCAGGCCCAGCAGGACGCCGGTGCCAAACAGCTGCGCGTGCTCAAGCCCAGCGACCTGAGCACGATGGAATTCATGGGCGAGCGTCTGAACATCGAACTGGACGAAAAAGGCGTGATCAGCGGCCTGCGCTGCGGCTGAACACGCGGCGTTGGAGGCTGGAAAAGCAGGGGTTTGGTTGCGCCTGCAACCGTGTATTGCGGCGTTGCAACAACTATGCTCTAGTCGAGTCATCCGGTGCCTTCGCTTGCGCTCAACGGATTGAGCGGGGACGACTGTCGCCGCTCACCCGACTTCGAGGCAGAGATGGCCCCCCGCAACCGCCAAGGGCTTTACGACCCGCAAGATGAGCGCGATGCCTGTGGTTTCGGCATGGTTGCCCAGCTCGACGACCAGCCGTCACGGCTGCTGGTCGACACCGCCATTGCCGCACTCTCGCGCATGACCCATCGCGGCGGTGTCGCCGCCGACGGTATCACCGGCGACGGCTGCGGCCTGTTGCTGCGCCGCCCGGACACCTTCCTCAACGCGCTCGCCGCCGAGGCGGGGCTCAGCCTCGGCCCACGCTTCGCCGCCGGCGTGGTGTTCCTGCCGCACGACGAAGCCGCCGCACAGACCTGCCGCGGGATATTGGAAGAACAGTTGCGCGCGGCCGGATGCACCCCGGTCGGCTGGCGTGTGGTGCCCACCGATGCCAGCGTCTGCGGCCAGCTGGCGCGCGACACGCTGCCGCGCATCGAACAGATGTTCGTCGATGCCGGTACCGGACAGGACGAGGCCGCCTTCACCCTGGCGCTGTTCCTGGCCCGCCGCCGCAGCGAACAGCAGCTGCGCGACCACGCCGACTACTACGTCACCACGCTCAGCCCGAACGCGATCAGCTACAAGGGCATGGTGCTGCCGGACAAGCTCAGCCGCTTCTACTCGGACCTGCAGCGCAACGACCTGGCCTCCAGCGCGGTCGTGTTCCACCAGCGCTTCTCCACCAACACGCTGCCGCGCTGGCCGCTGGCGCACCCGTTCCGGATGCTCGCCCACAACGGCGAGATCAATACCATTGAAGGCAACCGGCGCTGGGCGCAGGCGCGCAGCAAGGTGTGGAAGACCCCGCGCTTCGACATCGGCCAGTTCGACCCGGTGATCTCCATGCGTGGGTCGGACTCGCAGAGCCTGGACAACATGCTGGAGCTGATGGTCAGCGCCGGCATGGAACTGATCCAGGCGCTGCGCATCCTGGTGCCGCCGGCGACCCAGTCGCTGGAGTTCAAGGACCCCGACCTGGCCGCGTTCTACGAGTTCTATGGCCTCAACAGCGAGCCGTGGGACGGCCCGGCCGGCATCGTGGCCTGCGACGGCCGCTATGCGGCGTGCACGCTGGACCGCAACGGCCTGCGTCCGGCCCGCTGGATGCTCACCTCCGACCGCCACTTCCTGGTGGCGTCCGAAGCGGGCGTGTGGGAAGTGCCGGCCGAACGCGTGGTGCGCAAGGGCAAGCTTGGCCCGGGCGAGATGATGGCCATCGACCTCAAGCGCGGTGACCTGCTCGATTCGGACGCCATCGACCGCATCAACCGTGGCCGCGCGCCGTACAAGCAGTGGCTGCAGCAGGGCGTGACCTACCTGCAGACCGAGTTGATCGATCCGTCGCTGGTCGAGGAGCCGTTCGACGAGCGCACGCTGCGCAGCTACCACAAACTGTTCCAGCTCAGCACCGAAGAGGTCGAGCAGATCCTGCGGCCACTGGCCGAAACCGAGCAGGAAGCCACCGGCTCGATGGGCGATGACACCCCGATGGCGGTGCTCAGCCAGCACAGCCGTCCGCTCTACGACTATTTCCGCCAGGCGTTCGCGCAGGTCACCAACCCGCCGATCGACCCGCTGCGCGAAGACTGCGTCATGTCGCTGTCCACCCAGCTCGGCAAGGAGACCAACATCTTCCATGCCGGCGCGGAGACGGTGAACCACGTCATCCTCAACTCGCCGGTGCTCAGCCAGCGCAAGCTGCGCCAGCTGATGAAGATGGAGCAGTACGTCGAGAAGAACCGCCTGATCGATCTCTCCTACAGCCTGGACGAAGGCCTGAAGGCCGGCATCGAGCGCATCTGCGCCGAGGCCGAAGCCGCCGCGCGCGATGGCATCGTGATGCTGCTGCTGAGCGACCGCTACCCGGTGGCCGACCGGCCGATGGTGCATGCCCTGCTGGCGACGAGTGCGGTGCACCACCACCTGTCCAATGCCGGGCTGCGCTGCGACGTCAACCTGATCCTGGAAACCGGCACCGCACGCGATGCGCACCACATGGCCTGCCTGCTCGGGTTCGGCGCCACCGCGGTGTACCCGTACCTGGCCTACCAGACCCTGTTCGATCTGGGCCGGCGTGGCATCCTGCAGCTCAGCAAGGGCGGCGAGCAGTCGCAGATCGGCCGCCGCTACCGCAAGGGCATCTACAAGGGCCTGTCCAAGATCATCTCGAAGATGGGCATCTGTACGGTGGCCAGCTACCGCGGCGCGCAGTTGTTCGAGATCGTCGGCCTCGACGACGACGTGGTTGACCTGTGCTTCCCGGATACCGCTTCGCGCGTGGCCGGCGTCGGCTTCGACCGCCTGGACCAGGAAGCGCGCGAACTCACCGTGCGCGCGTGGAACGACCTGCTGCGCCCGGACGTGGGCGGCGTGCTCAAGTACGTGCACGGCGGCGAGTACCACATGTACAACCCCGACGTGGTCATGACCCTGCAGCGCGCGGCGCGCAGCGGCGACGCCGCCGACTGGCAACGCTACTGCGAGGCCGTGCACGGCCGCCCGGTCTCCGCGCTGCGCGACCTGCTGCAGCTCAAGGCCGCGCCCACCCCGACGCCGCTGGAGGAAGTGGCTCCGGCCGAAGACCTGTTCCGCCGCTTCGATACCGCCGCCATCAGCCTGGGCGCGCTGTCGCCGGAGGCGCATGAAGCATTGGCGATCGCCATGAACCGGCTCGGCGGTCGCAGCAATTCCGGCGAAGGCGGCGAAGACCCGGTGCGCTACGGCACCGACAAGCGCAGCAAGATCAAGCAGGTCGCGTCGGGCCGCTTCGGCGTCACCGCCGAATACCTGGTCAATGCCGAAGTGCTGCAGATCAAGGTCGCCCAGGGCGCCAAGCCCGGCGAAGGCGGCCAGCTGCCCGGTCACAAGGTCAACGAGCTGATCGCGCGGCTGCGTTACGCCAGGCCGGGCATCGGGCTGATCTCGCCGCCGCCGCACCACGACATCTATTCCATCGAAGACCTGGCCCAGCTGATCTACGACCTCAAGCAGGTCAACCCGCAGGCGCTGGTCTCGGTGAAGCTGGTCAGCCACGCCGGCGTCGGCACGATCGCCGCCGGCGTGGTCAAGGCCGGCGCCGACCTGATCACCGTGTCCGGCCATGACGGCGGCACGGGGGCCAGCCCGGTCAGCTCGATCCGCTACGCCGGTGTGCCGTGGGAACTGGGCGTGGCCGAATCGCACCAGGCGCTGGTCGCCAACGACCTGCGCGGGCGCACTCTGCTGCAGACCGACGGTGGGCTGAAGACGGGCCTGGACGTGATCAAGGCCGCGCTGCTTGGCGCGGACAGCTTCGGCTTCGGCACCGCGCCGATGATCGTGCTGGGCTGCAAATACCTGCGCATCTGCCACCTCAACAACTGCGCCACCGGCGTGGCGACCCAGGACGAACGCCTGCGCGCGCAGTACTTCACCGGCCTGCCCGAGCGCGTGGAGAACTTCTTCCGGCTGCTGGCCGAGGAAGTGCGCGGCTGGCTGTCCTACCTGGGCGTGCGCTCGCTGGATGAGATCGTGGGCCGCACCGACCTGCTGCAGCAACTGGCGGTCGCGCCGCGCCCGGGCGTCAAGGTCGACCTGTCGCGCCTGCTCAACCCGGCGCAGTACGCCGGCAGCCATTGCGCCGCCCAGCGCCTGTACGAGTCACCGGACAGCCTGGCCACGCAGATGGATGGGCTGCTGGCGCCTGCGATCGCCGGCAAGCTCGGTGGCGAGCACCGCTTCCTGATCCACAACACGGACCGTTCGATCGGCACCCGCCTGTCGGGCGCGATCGCCCGCGCGCACGGCAACCAGGGCATGAGCGATGCGCCGCTGACGCTGCGCTTCCGCGGCACCGCCGGGCAGAGCTTCGGCGCGTTCAACGTGGGCGGCCTGCAGCTGGAAGTGGAAGGCGAAGCCAACGATTACGTCGGCAAGGGCATGGCCGGCGGCCGGCTGGTGGTGCGCCCGCCGCGTGGCGCACGCTTCGAGGCACGCAACACCGCCATCATCGGCAACACCTGCCTGTACGGCGCCACCGGCGGCGAACTGTTCGCGGCCGGTCGCGCCGGCGAACGCTTCGGCGTGCGCAATTCCGGTGCGCTGGCGGTGATCGAAGGCGCCGGCGACCACTGCTGCGAGTACATGACCGACGGCATCGTGCTGGTGCTGGGCAAGGTCGGGCTCAACTTCGGTGCCGGTTTCACCGGCGGCCTGGCCTACGTGCTGGATATCGACCGCGACTTCGTGGACCGCTACAACCACGAGCTGATCGACATCCACCGCATCTCCGCCGAGGGCTTCGAGAACCATCGCCAGCACCTGCATACGCTGATCAGCCGCCACCGCGAGCTTACCGGCAGCATCTGGGCGCAGCAGATCCTCGACGAATTCCGCGATTACGTCGGCAAGTTCTGGCTGGTCAAACCCAAGGCGGCCAGCATCGAATCGCTGACCGACTCGCTGCGCCGCGCCGCGTGATGCGTCGCGTGGTGCCCCGTAGTGCCGGGCTCTGCCCGGCAATCTCGACCAAACATCCGAGCACGCCATGAGCCGCAAGCACGCCTTCCAGTTCCTCGACCTGCCCCGGACCATGCCGCAGCGCATTCCGGTGGAACTGCGCACCTCCGGCGACTGGGGTGAGCTGTACGGCAAATTTGGCAAAGAAGACGCCCAGTTCCAGGCCGGCCGCTGTCTGGACTGCGGCAACCCGTACTGCAGCTGGAAGTGTCCGGTCCACAACGCCATCCCGCAGTGGCTGCAGCTGGTGCAGGAAAACCGCATCCATGAAGCGGCCACGCTGTGCCATTCCACCAACCCGCTGCCGGAAGTGTGCGGCCGGGTGTGTCCGCAGGACCGCCTGTGCGAAGGCAGCTGCACGCTGGAGGAGTTCGGCGCGGTGACCATCGGCGCGGTGGAGAAGTACATCGTCGACACGGCCCTGGCCACCGGCTGGCGCCCGGACCTGAGCGCGGTGGAGGCCACCGGCAGGCGCGTGGCGGTGATCGGTGCCGGCCCGGCCGGCCTGGCCTGTGCCGACAAGCTGGCCCATGCCGGCGTGCAGGCCGTGGTGTACGACCGCTATGAGCAGATCGGCGGGCTGCTGCAGTTCGGCATCCCCAGTTTCAAGCTGGACAAGGCGGTGATCAGCCGCCGCCGCAACGTACTGGAAGGCATGGGCGTGCAGTTCCGGCTGGGCGTGGAGATCGGCCGCGACATCAGTGTGGACCAGCTGCTGGCTGAGTATGACGCGGTGTTCATCGGCACCGGTGCCTACCGCTACACCGATGGTGGCCTGCTCGGGCAGGACCTCAAGGGCGTGCTGCCGGCGCTGCCGTTCCTGGTACAGAACAGCCGCATTGTCGGTGGCAGCGACGCGCATGGCCGGCCCATTGCCGGCTGGGAGGACCAGATCGCCCTGCCGGACCTGGAGGGCAAGCGGGTGGTGGTGCTCGGCGGTGGCGACACCGGCATGGACTGCGTCCGCAGCGCGGTGCGCCTGGGCGCGGCCAAGGTGACCTGTGCCTACCGTCGCGACGAGGCCAACATGCCCGGCTCGGCGCGCGAAGTCGCCAACGCGCGCGAGGAAGGCGTGCGCTTCCTGTTCAACCGCCAGCCGTTGTCGATCGAAGCCGGTGCCGACGACGAGGTGATCGGGGTGATGGTGGTGGAAACCCAGCTCGGCGAGCCCGACGCGCAGGGCCGCCGCAACGCGGTGCCGATCGACGGCAGCGAATCCCTGCTGGAAGCGGACGTGGTGATCATCGCCTTCGGCTTCTCGCCCAGCACGCCGGCCTGGCTGGCCGCGCACGGGGTGGAAGCGGGCCAGAACGGCCGCATCGTGGCCGGTGGTGCCGGCCGGTTGCCGTTCCAGACCGCCCACCCGCGCCTGTTCGCCGGTGGCGATGCGGTGCGCGGTGCCGATCTGGTGGTGACCGCCGTGGCCGAGGGCCGCGACGCGGCCGCCAGCATCGTCCAGCTCGTTACCGCCTGACGCGTCGTGGGATCAGGCGGCGCGGGCGGCCTGCGGGTCGATGCCCGCGCGTTCGATCTCCAGCGCCATCAGCAGCTGGATGTTGTCCAGCTGGGCGCGGATACGCGCATTGCTGACCGCGTCGTCGTGGCTGCCCCCCATGTGCGCCTCCAGCATGCGGGCCAATCCGGCCAGCAGCAGCTCCGCGTCGGACGCGGGCGCCTGCCGCAGCACGCCCGCCAGGGTGCGCAGGCGGGTGGTGCGGTCACCCATTGCGCGCGGCACCGGGATGGCAGCGGAAGGGATCGGGGTCATGGCAGGTACTCCAGGGCGGGGGATCACCGCGCCACTGTCGGTCAGGGCCGAATCCGACACCATGCAACTATTACGAAAACTCCACCCCCCGCAGCCCGGCCAGGTAGCGCTCCACCCCGGCGCTGAACCGGTCCAGCCCGGCGCGGCTGTCCACCAGCGGAGCCTCTTCCAGCGCCCGCATCAGCCCGCGCGCCTGCTTGCCCAGCCGGCGGGCGCCGACCACACCCAGCCCCCCTGCCATGCGATGCAGGCACGCGTTGACGGCCTGGGCGTCGCCGCCGGCCGTGGCCCGGATCAACCCGGACAGGTCGGCTTGGGTGGTGGTCTGCATCAGCGTCAGCACCTCACGCGCGGTAGCGACCGACCCCAGTTGCCGTCCCAGCGCCTGCACGCACGGCACCGGGTCGACCGCGGCGGCCATGTCCCCGGTCGTCGTCAACAACGCCGCCAGGTGTTCGCGCAGGGCCTCCAGGGTGATCGGCTTGGTCAGCATCCGGTCCATGCCGGCCTGCTGGCACCGCTGCTGCGTCTGCGCCTGTACGCTGGCGGTGAGGCCCACGATCGGCACCGGCACCGCGCCGGACGCACGCTCGGTGCGCCGGATCGCACTGGCCAGCGCATATCCGTCCATCACCGGCATCTGGCAATCGGTGATCACCAGGTCGAATGCGCGGCCCTGCATCAGGCGCAGCGCTTCTTCGCCCTGCGCGGCCATCGTGTGGCCCAGGCCCAGCTGACGCAGCCGCCAGGCCATCAGCGCCTGGTGGATGGGATCGTCCTCGGCCACCAGCACCTGCAGGCCGGGCGCGAACACCGGCTGCGCCGCGTCGGCGTCGCGGGCGGATACAGCGCCTGGAGCGATCGCGATCGGCAGCGTGAGTTCCAGTTCCATCCGCGTGCCCTGCCCGGGTGAGCTGTGCATGCGCAGATCGCCGTCCATCAGCCCGGCCAGCCCACGGCAGATGCTCAGTCCCAGCCCGCTGCCGCCATAGCGGCGCCCGATCGAGGCCTCGGCCTGGGTGAACGGACTGAACAGCACCGCCTGCTGGTCGGCCGATACGCCGATGCCCGTATCGATCACCGCCAGGCACAGGCGCTGCCGGTCCCCCTCATCCGCGCGCACGTCCAGTTCGATCCGCACTCCCCCGTGCGCGGTGAACTTAAGCGCATTGCTCAGCAGGTTGAACAGGATCTGGCGCAGGCGCACGCCGTCGCCGCAATGGCCGGCCGCCACCCGCGGGTCGATCCGGGAGCGCAGCCACAGCCCCTTGTTGGCCGCCATCGGCGACAGCAGGCGCTGCACATTGCCGATGATGCCGGGCAGCGTGATCGGCGTGGCTTCCAGTGGCAGGGCACCGGCGTCGATGCGCGAGTAGTCCAGCACGTCGTCGAGGATCTGCCGCAGCAGGCTGGCGGCGTCGTGCACGGTGGCCAGCAGCGCGCATTGTTCCTCGTCCAATCCGGTGTCTTCAAGCACCTCGAGCATGCCCAGCATGCCGCTCATCGGGGTGCGTATCTCGTGGCTCATGGTGGCCAGGAAGTTCGCTTTGGCCGCGGCGGCGGCCTCGGCGTCGCGGCGCGCGGCGGCCAGCGCGGTGGCCTGCTCGTGCGAGGCGGTGACATCGATCCAGTAACCGCTCCATTTGACGCTGTCGTCGTCGGCGGCCATCGGCTGGCCGCGCGACCGCACCCAGCGCCAGCCCTGCGGCCCGCAGGCCCGGAATTCGACATCGATCACCGTCAGATGCGTGGCAGACACCTCCACGCTGCGCCGCAGATGCGCCTGGTCGTCCGGGTGGACCGTGGCGAACAGGCGCGACTCGTCGGCCATCGCCACCTCGGCCGACAGCCCGAACAGCGAGTACATGTCCCCGGTGATGTAGGGAAACGACAGCACACCGTCGCGCCCGCGATGGGCCTGGTACACCACCGCCGGCAGCGTGGCGCACACTTCCTGCAGGCGCCGCTCGGCGCGGTGGCGTTCGCCGGCCTCGCGGTGCAGCCGCCAGTAGCCATAGGCGTGCATCAACAGCAGGACCAGCACCATCAGCAGCAGCGGAATGGCCCAGCGCAGCAGGGAGCCGGACGCGGCGATCGGATCCACCGTCACCTGTGCACCGGCCACCAGCCCGCCGGGCAGCGGCAGCCAGGCCACCTGCCCGCGCAGCGCCCGCTGACCGTCCCCCGGCGCGGACGCCGCCTGTCCAGGCCGTTGTTCCGTGGTGATCATTGGTTCTGCCCCCCCTGCATCATGGTCGCCAACGGCAATGCGGCCCGGGCAGCGTCGAATGGCGGGCCGTCCTGCAAGGTGCGCCCACCCTCACCGCCACCGGAACATCGCCCCGCGCGGCCTGTCGACGTCATTGACGACAGGCGCTGCGCTGCACCCGACTCACCCTAGCGATTGCACCCGCTGCAGCAATGAAACTTGTTGCAAACCCCTGTGTGCGTGACGCCACGCACGTGATGCGCTGCGGCGCCGTCGCATTCAAGCGGGCGCACCCCTGACATGCGATCGCATTACACTGCGGCCTCCTCCTTCTGCTGGATGCCCATCATGCGCATCGGCCTGGCCGCCAACCGCCTGCACCATCACGACAAGCACGCCGCGCTGTTCCGCTGGCTGCGCGCCAGCGACCGCAGCCTGCGCGAACTGGGGGTGGAACTGCATGCGGTCGGGCGTACCTACGATGCGATCCAGCGACTGGGATTCCTGCAGGATTTCGCGCCGCTGCGGCGTTATCCAAACGGGCGCGAGGGCGGTCTGATGAAACTGGTGGCCGAAGTGGTCGGGATGGGGACACCGGAACGCACGCTGGACGGGGCGATCTACCTGATGGACCCGGTCGATCCCTCCTCGATCTTTCCCGAAGCCACCGCGCTCAAACGCCAGTGTGTGATCCACGGCAAGCCTTTCATCTCCACCGTGGCCACCGCACGTGACTGGATCGAGATCGAGCGCGTGCATGCCGGGCTCGCCGCGGACCGGGGCGCCGATGATCTGCACGCCTTCGAACACCAGACCCTGGCGCTGATCGCGCACGACGCGATGAAGCCGGCCATGCTGGCCTTCGCCGCTGAGCATTTCGACGTGCTCTCGCGGTTCCGTACCCGGATCGGCACCGGCACCACCGGCCAGCGCCTCAACGCGCTGGCCTGGAGCCGCGGCTGGCCGCAGGACCAGGCGTGGGTGGAGCGCTACCAGAGCGGCCCGATGGGCGGCGACGCGCAGATTGCCGACCGCGTGCTGGAAGGCCACTGCCAGCGGGCGATCTTCTTCGAGGACCCGCACGTCGCACGCCAGCACGAAGCCGACATCCAGCTGCTTGAGCGCGCGGTAACCACGGTGACCGACCAGGCCGTGTGCATCACCGCACCGCGCGTGGCCGAACGCTGGGCGCAGGCGGCGGCGTTGCGCGCCCGCGCGTGAACGGCCGGCATTACAGCAATTGACGGAGCATTGCCTTGAGCCGGCGGCCTTCGCGCTGGAAGTAGTCGCGCTCGTCCTGCCAGGCCGGGAACCGCTTTTCCACCTCTGCCCAGAACGCCGGTGAATGGTTGGGCTGGATCAGGTGGCACAGCTCGTGGACCAGCACGTATTCGAACGCCGAGGGACGCCCCAGTACCAGCGCCAGGTCCAGCGCCATGCTGCCGTCCGGTGCCAGCGAACCCCATTGCGACGACATCACCTTGAGCCGCAACCGTGCCGGCGCGCGCGGCAGACCGGGCAGGTATCGGGGCAGCCACTGGCCCACGTCGGCACGGGTCTGGGCTTCGTAGAACTCGCGCAGGCTGCGTCGCAGGGTGGCCTCGTTGCCGCGCGCGGGCCAATGCATCACCAGGCCCGCCGCGTCGCGCTCGAGATGGGCGAAGCGGCCGCTCGCCCAGCGCAGCGCGACCAGTTCGCCACGCAGAGGCAGCTGGCCGGGCTCACCGATCACCAGCGGGGGCGGCAGGTTGTGCGCCTGGTAGCTGCGCAGCTGCGTGGACAGCCAGTCGCGGTGCTGCTCCAGGAAGCGCTCGCCCATCACCAGGCTGGCGCGCGGCGGCAGGGTCAGGCGTACGCCGCGCTCGTCCACGCTGAGTTTGATGCGACGCGCCCGCGGATCGCGCACGCGCAGTACATCGATCTCCGCATCTTCCAGGCGCAGTCGTACCGTGTCGCGCTGCAGGGTGGGGGCAGCCGGCGAGATCAGGCGGCGGAGGAGTCCGGACATGGCAACAGCATAGCGCTGCCCGCGCGCCGCAGATGACTGCGGGGTAGCGGGGGCGGAGCGGGGACGCTGCCCCGCTCCGGTCCGCACCTGGCGTCAATCCGCCTTGCTGAGCTTGAACGCCTCTTCCAGCAGCAGGAACAGGCGACGGACTTCGCCGCTCTGCAGGGCAAACCGCGCGTCCAGTTCGGCACGGCGGCCGTCGTCGTCGGCGTGCTCGAGCTGGTCCAGCGCACCGTCCAGGAACTTCAGCTTGCGCACGATCAGGTCATCGCCCAGCACGAAGGACAGATTGTCCTCGAACACCAGGGCCAGCTTGGTGACCTGCTTGCCGGCGTCCAGGTGCTTGTCGATCTCGTCGCAGCGCAGTTCCTGGTGCTGGCACTTGACCACGGCGCCGCCCTCGGCCGGGTCCTTCATCTCGCATTCTTCGCCCAGGCTCAGGCCGGTCGGCAGCGCCTCGCCGGCGATCCAGCCGGTCAGGATCGAGCGTGGCGCCACTTCGGCGTTCAGCGGCATCGCCGGGAAGCTGCCGAGCAGGCCGCGGATGTCGGACATCACGTTCTCGCCGGTCTTGCGGCTGGAACTGTCCACGGCCACATAGCCGTGCGCCAGGTCGATCAGCGCATCGGTACGCGAGCTCTTGATGAAGGCGCGCGGCATCAGTTCATGCAGCAGGTCGTCCTTCATGCGCTTGCGCTCGCGGCCACCGGGCTTGCGGCCTTCCTTCTCCTCGATTTCCTCGAGCTTGCGCGCCAGCAGATCGTTGACCACCGCGCCAGGCAGGATCTTGTCTTCACCGCCCACGGTCAGCCACAGGGCATCGCCGATGCGATGGGAGAACACGGCCTTTTCTTCGCGGCCGAATGGCGAGATGAAACCGCGCGAGGTCATTTCAAGCGGACCCACCGGCTTGAGCAGGGCCTGCGGCAGCAGGGTGTCGACCTCGGAGAAATCGGTGGTGGTCGGGAAGCGGAACAGCGTCAGGTTGCGAAAGAACATGGAAGTCCGGAATGAGAGCGTGGAAGGAACGCAAGGCGCGGTGCACCGGCTAGGCCGGCGGCGGTACCTCGCCGGCGTCATCGGGGGTGGGCCACCCGCCCGGGGCGGCCCGCGGGGCGTCCTGCGTGCGCCCCAGCGACAGGAAATCGAACAGGGCCGGATCAGCCAGCTGCGACGGATGGATGTTGCCCAGCGCGCGCGCGATCTGGTCGATCCGGCCCGGGTGCGCCTGCTCCCAGCCCTGCAGCATCTGCGCGACCTGGCGGCGTTGCAGGGTGTCCTGGCTGCCGCACAGCGTGCACGGGATGATCGGGAACGCGCGTGCCTGCGCGTAGCGGGCAATGTCCTGTTCGCTGACGTAGGCCAGCGGACGGATCACCACATGCGCGCCATCGTCGCTGCGCAGTTTGGGCGGCATCGCCGACAGCTTGGCGTGGTGGAACAGGTTCAGGAAAAACGTGGCCACGCTGTCGTCGCGATGGTGGCCCAGGGCAATCTTGGTGAAGCCATGCTCGGCCGCATGGCGGTACAGGGCACCGCGCCGCAGCCGCGAACACAGCGAGCACATCGTGCGCCCTTCCGGGATGACCCGGGTCACCACCGAGTAGGTGTCCTGCTCGATGATCTGGAACGGCACGCCGATCGAGCGCAGGTAGCCGGGCAGCACGTCGGTGGGAAAACCGGGCTGCTTCTGGTCCAGGTTGACGGCCACCAGCTCGAAATCCACCGGCGCCTTTTTCTGCAGCTGCAGCAGCAGGTCCAGCAGGGTGTAGCTGTCCTTCCCGCCGGACAGGCAGACCATCACCCGGTCGCCGGCCTCGATCATGCCGAAGTCGCCGATGGCCTGGCCGACCTGGCGGCGCAGCCGCCGCGCCAGCCTGTCCTGGTCCGCCTCGGCCGCACGCGGATCGCGGGCGCGCAGGACGGGATCGGGCAAGGGCAGGACGGCGCTCATGACGGTCATTCTACCGGCTCGCCGCCTCCCCCATCGCCACCGGGAGGTGACTGCGTTCACTCCCGGGCATCATCATGGATGTGTATGCTCAATGGCCGTGGATACCCTGACGCCCACCGAGATCAGTACCCGTCTTGCCATGCTCCGGCAGGAGCACCGTGCGCTCGACGAACAGATCCTGCACATGGCCGCCAATGGCGAAGACGAGCTGGACGCCAAGCGCCTGAAGCGGCGCAAGCTGCAGCTCAAGGACTGCATCGCCAGACTGGAAAACATGCTGATTCCCGACGAACCGGCATAACACCCGCACCCGGCGAGCCGACCGTTGGTCGGCTGCTCTTCCTGCCGGCTGCCTCAGTCCTGTGCCACCGGCTCATCCGGCTTGGCCGCCTCCGGGCTGACCCGCTCGATGGTGTGGCGCAGCTCGCGGCCGAGGATGAACTTGGCGTCTTTGGCCCAGGCATCCAGGCGGTCGTCGAACAGCAGCTTGCTGTTCTCGTCCGGCCATACCAGCCGCAGCTCGCGCAGCTTCTGGATGAAGCCGCGGAACAGCGTGCGGTCGAAGAACTCCGGCGCGGCCGGCGCATACAGCAGGCTCAGGCGCTGCGCGGCCTGCTGGCACAGGCTTTCCAGCTCGGCCGCGCCGAGCGTGCCCGGGCCATTCTTCACCAGCACCGAGATGGCGATGTAATAGCGCTCGAACGCCTGCTGCAGCGAGTGGCCGATGGCACGCAGACGGAAGACTTCGTCGGTCTGTCCGGTGTTGCGCGCCAGGATGCCGCCGTCGTCGTCATTGACGTTCTGCAGCAGGCCCTCGCGCACGAACACGTTGATGGTCTGCTCGATGCGCTGGGCGAACTCGTCCTCGCTCCACGGCAGGAACAGCTCGGCCTGCAGGA